>CAZJDN010000034.1:10142-14003 GCA_964544775.1 uncultured Thiothrix sp. | reverse complement strand
TCTTTGGGTATATCTGCTGGTGCAAGATTGACCGTAATGCGCCTGACAGGAAAGTTATAGCCGGAATTGGTAATCGCCGCTCGCACGCGGTCACGGCTTTCTTTGACCGCCGTTTCCGGCAAACCCACCAGCGAGAAACTGGGTAAACCGTTGGCAAGGTGAACTTCGACGCTGACGAGGGGCGCGTCCAACCCACTATTGGTGCGGCTATAAACGATGGCAAGGCTCATTTCAGGCTCGTTATTGTTATTTACGTGCGCCTGATTGTGCCGTTCGCGGGGTTTTTCCTCAAGAAAACAACGATAAAAGGGCAGCAATGCATTTACGGTAAGTCGTCAAAACGGCAATCTGCGTGGGGGCGTTCGTGCGGGTCATTTACAAATTGCACGAATAAATCATTTGCACACGGTTTATTGTCCATAACGCTGTGCGCAATGTCGGCAAAGCTAAAAAAATGCGTGGTTTTGGCGGAAAATTGCTCTTCTGCGGCTTTGTTTGCCCAACTAATCGGGGTAATCGGGTCATCTTCGCCGGATAAAATCAATGTCGGCGTAATCCGTGGCGCGGGGCTGGTTTGCAGCGTGTGTGTGGCAGTGGTGGTATTCCAAATGTCACAAACATCGTGATCATACGGCAAGTAATAGCGTAATTCGGGGAAGGTATTCAATTTAGCTTCCATATTAGCACGCGGTACCAGTGGGTTATCACCGCATTCCACTGTCCAAAACACGGGTTCGTGGAAGGTTTCATCAAATTGATGGTGCAAATAGTTTTCGATTTGCGTTTGCACCAAATCGGTTCGTCCACTTTGCAGGTGACGCAACATATCCGGCAGCGATGCCAAATTATGGCTGGAATATTGTGCATCAAATAACATGGCTAGTAAGATTTCATCGTTTAAATGCAATGTTTGCAGCCCATTGATTTGCAGATTATCCACCGGAATGCGCAGCGGGTTAGCACGTAATTTACTCATTAGCGACAGGTAAAGTTCACGGATATTGCCGTTTTCTAACTGGCAACGTTCCGCCGTTTCGCAGTAACTAAAGACGCGCTCAAGGCTGTTTTTTACCAAGTCGGGCCAATCGCGGAATAAGTGTTCACCCGGTGGGTATAACGAATCCAAAGTCATGCTGCGCACCCGTTGGGGGAAACGCAAATCAATTTCCATCGCCAAGCGCGTGCCGTAAGAAACGCCCAGCAAGTTGCCTTTGTTGTAACCCAACGCTTCGAGTAAATCGTTTACGTCTTGCGCACTGAATAGCGTGCCAAGTTCATTCAGTGGTGCGCCTTGTTGCAGTAAATGATCGTGGCATTGTTGGCTGATTTCACGGTAACGGCGTGCGTTTTCGTCCGGTGTACCGGGGTTAGACAGTACCGAAACACTTAGCTCACGGTATTCGTGGCAATTAATCGCGGGTTCACTCATGCCCGTGCCACGCTGATCAAATAAGATTAAATCACGATCCATTGCCCATTTGCTTTCAAACCATTGCAGCCAGTGCGATTCCATACTGCGTTTATCCAGTAAAGTGGCAGCACCGGGGCCACCTGCTAAATAAATGACAGGGTCAGACTGATGTTGGCTGCCTGTATGACGCAAGATAACAACGGGTAATTTGAAGGTAGACGTTTTGTTACCGTTAAGTGGTGCAGTGTTTAACCAACCACATTGGACAGGAATACTGTCTTTGCTGGTAAACCAACATTTGGTAGGGACAAAGCTAGCACCGTTGGCGAGTATTTTGCTGCTCATGGGTTCAATGCTTGGCTGGTGCACGGAAATTAAGCCCAGTAATGCACTGCCAACAACGAAGCCGCCCAACAATAACCAGATTATTTTTCGCATCGTTTAACGTCAGTTTGCCCCAGTATGGAGGTTACTATTCTGGCGATTGCAAACAATACACAGGCTTAATTGTAAGGGGGAGAAAGGGGGATTTTAGTCGCCCAAAAAGAACAGAGGCGGGGGATACCCGCCTCAAGTCGACTCAGGAGTCAGTTACACTGCATTACAGTGTGTAAGCACGCTCACCGTGAGATACCGTGTCGAGACCTTCACGTTCTTCATCCGGTGTAACACGCAGACCAATCGTGTGTTTCAGGATTAGGAACAATACCAAGCTGACCACACCTGACCAGACAACAACTGTACCTACGCCCCACAACTGGCTAATGATTTGACCGCTGCTGTATTCCGCAACTTTGCCTGCTGCGTAATCGTATACGCCTGTACCGCCCAATGCTGGGTTAACCACGATACCTGTGCCGATTGCACCGATGATACCGCCGATACCGTGAACGCCGAATACGTCTAAGGAATCGTCATAGTTCAACAGGTGTTTCAAACCTGTGACACCCCATAAGCACGCAGCACCTGTGACTAAGCCTAACAGGATTGCGCCCATCGGACCTGCGAAACCTGCTGCGGGTGTTACTGCAACCAGACCAGCAACTGCACCAGAAACTACGCCTAATAAGGAAGGTTTACCACGCAACATCCATTCAACGAACATCCATGACAATGCCGCCGCAGCCGTTGCAACAATGGTATTAACCATTGCTAAGACCGCAGTGCCAGTGGCTTCTAAGTTAGAACCAGCGTTGAAACCAAACCAGCCTACCCACAGTAAAGAACCACCGATCATCGTCATTACCAGTGAGTGAGGAGCCATTGCATCACGCCCGTAACCTACCCGTTTGCCGACTACGATACTACCAACTAACGCAGCCATTGCCGCATTGATGTGAACGACCGTACCGCCTGCGAAGTCTAATGCCCCTTTGCCGAATAAGAAGCCAGAAGGTGCATCATAAGCAGAAGGACCGCCCCAGAACCAAACCATGTGCGCCATTGGTAGGTAAGAGAAGGTGAACCACAAAACAGTGAAAATCAGCAACGCGGAGAATTTAATACGCTCAGCAAAACCACCGATGATCAAGGCAGTGGTAATGGCAGCGAAGGTTAATTGGAATACCATGAACAGCATTTCATGAATAACCACGCCTTTGGAGAAGGTTTCAACGGTTACGTTAGTATCAATGCCTTTGAGGAACATTTTGCTCAAACCGCCAATGATACTATTCATGCTACCGCCGTCAGTAAATGCCATACTGTAGCCGTAGACCACCCATAAAATTGCAATAACGCAGAAAATGGTAAATGTTTGTGCTAATACGGACAGCATGTTTTTTGCCCGTACTAAACCGCCATAAAACAGTGCCAAACCCGGCAATACCATTAAAATAACTAACAAGGTAGACACCATCATCCAAGTGGTATCACCCTTGTCCGGTGTTGGCGCAGCGGCTGCTGCTTGTGTTGCTGCGTCAGCAGCTTGATCCGCCATTGCTACACCGGAGAAGCCCAGCACGGCGGCGAGAAACATCAAACCCAAACGAAAATTCATTGAAACCTCTCCTTACAGCGCATCAACGCCGCTTTCACCAGTACGGATGCGGATTACTTGCTCAACTGATGTGACGAAAACTTTGCCGTCACCGATTTTGCCTGTATTAGCAGATTTACTGATTGCTTCAATCACTGCGTCCACTTGGCTTTCATCGACTGCGGCTTCAACCTTAATTTTCGGCAAGAAATCAACCACGTATTCAGCACCACGGTACAGTTCGGTATGACCCTTTTGACGACCAAAGCCTTTCACTTCTGTAACAGTGATCCCCTTGATGCCAATTTCGCCGAGTGCATCACGCACATCGTCGAGTTTGAAAGGCTTGATAATGGCTGTAACCATTTTCATAAAAATTTACTCCTTGGCTTCAAAAGCCCTACCCTTAACAGGCAGGGCGGACAGGACAGGCTTAAAAATCGAAAGTTTTTTTCCAAGTTAAGCTGACGCG
>CAZJDN010000034.1:0-10042 GCA_964544775.1 uncultured Thiothrix sp. | reverse complement strand
CACGCCACAGGTAGTTAGTCGTTGCGCCAATGTTAGCACTTGCGCCAGCCAGTGCTTGCGTGCTGACGAACAAAGAGCCCACCAAAGTTGCTGTCAACAAAACGCCATTTTTCATCTTGAAATCTCCTGTAAAGAAAAGCTCGTAATCTAAACAGTATTTAACTAGCAAGTGGCGTGCCAACTACAAAAAAGTCTGATGACAGCAGGATGAAATGAAAACATTGTGGTAAAAAAGTCACTTTTACCCTAAAAATCACCCTAGGTTTAGCTTGTTATGCACATTTGTAGTGCGAATGTGATCGGTTACGCACTAAATTAAACAGATTGATCTGGTGGGCAATGAGTTTGCTACAATCGGATGCACTAAAATCCATTCTCAAGGAGTTTTCCCATGCAAAATTTTGGTAATTTGGATGATCTGGCGAAGAAACTTTCCGCTTTGTTACCAGAGCCTGTCCGCCACATGCAAGAGGATATGGAAAGAAATGTACGTGGCTTATTAGAAGGTGGGCTGCAAAAAATGAATCTTGTTACCCGCGAAGAGTTTGATATTCAAGCCGCAGTGCTATTGCGTACCCGTGAAAAATTGGAAGCCTTGGAAAAACGCCTCGCAGCTTTGGAGGCGGTTTCGCTCCAAGACATGCCCCCTATCCGCTAAATACTCCCTCTAATCCTGACACCGCCATCGTTAGCGTCGCTTTTTAACTACAACCTCTAGGTAACTGAAGGGGCTTGTATCTAAAACGCTACGCCCTTCGCTGGTAAAACAAATAGATAGACGATGGAGTGTCAGACTCATGAAATCTTCCGTGCAAAAAGAACTTTGCCTTGCGATTACTGCGGGCGTTGGTTTATTAAGTGCATTGCCTGCTGCGGCACATTCAGGTTCTTCCTCTCATGATCATACGATCACTGATTCTGATGGAAATTATTCCACAACGCATCGATCAGCCACTCAAATCGATTCAACGGTTGCCAAAAGCAGTACCAAATACACTTATCATGGGCAGACCTCAGATAGCTTTTTTGATGAGTTAATTGATGGTTCAAATCGTCATACAGATGATCGTACCGCCTATGGTCGTACTGAAACGGTCACGGACGGTACAAACACCACGACCTACAAACACCGCAGTACAGGGTTTGAATTTGACGGTGATACGACCATTGCGGAAGGTCGCCAATTAACGGTTAAAGGTAAAACAAAAACCAAAACACTGGAAGTTGATGGGGATGCAACAGTCGGTAATGACCTTGCGGTTACACGAGATGCCATGGTTGGGCGTGACCTGAAAGTCAATCGTAATGCACACATTGCGGGTAATGCTCAAGTCGATGGCATGACTACCTTAAATGGTGGATTAACCGTTGCTAATGGTACTACCGTCAATATGGGGGGGAATCGTGTACAAAATGTTGCCGATGGTGTTGCGGATACCGATGCAGTCAATGCCCGTCAGTTGAATACGACGAATACTAACTTGAGTAATCACATCGCTAGCACGAATATCCGTTTCACTGAAGTAAATGCGCGGGTCGATGCGACAAATACGGTGTTAAATGAACATATTGCCAATACAGGCGCACGCTTTGATCAGGTTAATGGGCGCATTAATAAATTGGACAAGCGCATTGACGAAACAGGGGCAATTGCGGCGGCATTTGCCCAATTAGGTGAAGCACAAACGCCCGGTAAGTCCACTTTCGGCATTGCCGCAGGTACTCAAGGCGGCAAAACAGGTGTTGCTTTGGGTTTTAGCCGCCGTTTATGCAACAAACCTGTCGTTATTAAAGCCAGCGTAGGGTCAGCAGGACATACTACTTCGGCGGGTGTGGGCGCAACATTCGAGTTTTAACGCCTACGAATGTATCCGGTGGGGAATTTCTCACCGGATGCTAGCTTTCAATCTGTTCAATCGTTGTGCCACCGTTTTGATCCAGTTGCACTTGCTCTAATACTTGCCCACGTAAAATTGCCCTCCCATTGCACCTTTCCACCCCTTGCGCACTGAATTCAAAGCTATAAATTCGCCGTAATACCAAACGTCCTTGGTTGTTACGTGCAGGTTTCATGCTACTTAAAGCAACGGTTTGATCCAATAATTGCACGCCTATAGAGCGACAAGCATGTTGTGCGGCAGTAATGGCGCGTTCGCGTGCGTTCAGTGAGTCTAACCAAAACCATACCCCAGCACTGAGTAGGGCGAGTAAAAGCAAATTTTCCATTGTTACCCTTGGAGGTTGTAAAATGATGCCCATTATCCCGAAAACTCACTGGTAGGCAAAAACGAATATGGAAACACCTAAATTGGCACAAAAGCCAACCACCATTACTTTCATTGGTGCAGGCAATATGGCGCGTAGTTTGATTGTCGGTTTATTGCAAGACCAAGCTAACGTGGCATTGCGTGTAGCAGATCCAGACCAAGGGCAGTTGGATGCAATTCGCCAACATTGGCCGGATGTTTTTACCTCAATCGATAATCTTGAAGCCATGCAAGGCGCAGACGTAGTGGTATTGGCAGTTAAACCGCAAATCATGCGTGATGTGGTGCAAGGTTTGGCGGAACAAGCACAGCGCAGTCGCCCCTTGATGATTTCGGTGGCAGCGGGCATTCGAGAACAGGCATTGAACCAATGGTTGGGTGGTAATATGCCGCTTGTACGTTGTATGCCCAATACTCCTGCCTTGGTGCAAACGGGGGCAACGGGTTTGTATGCCAATGCGCAAGTATCGGATGCGCAACGCAGCACCGCCGAAAGCATTTTACGTGCGGTGGGCATTACTTTGTGGTTTGCGGATGAAGGCAAACTGGATGCCGTAACCGCTGTATCAGGCAGTGGTCCGGCGTATTTCTTCCTTGTCATGGAAGCCATGCAAGCCGCTGCCGAGCAGTTAGGGATTCCCGCCGAAGACGCACATTTATTGGTTGTGCAAACGGCGTTGGGGGCTGCGCGTTTGGCATTAGAAAGCAATGACCCACCTGCTGAATTACGCCGCAAAGTCACTTCCAAGGGGGGCACAACCGAAGCCGCGTTGAAAGTCTTAAACGAAGGCGGGTTAAGTGCATTGTTTGCGCAAGCCTTGCAAGCCGCAGAACAGCGTTCTTGTGAATTAGCAGCGGCGAATAGCTAAAAGGGGGATGGCATGAATGCATTACAAAACGTAGGGCTGTTTTTGGTTGATACGCTGTTTTCGGCGTATATCGGCGCGGTATTGATTCGGTTTTTACTCGCCAGTGTACGGGCGAACTTTTACAACCCACTATCGCAGTTTCTCGTCAAAATCACCAATCCAGTGCTTGTACCTTTACGCCGTATGATTCCAGCCATTGGTAAAGTGGATACTGCCGCGATTGTGTTGGCACTGGGTCTGACCATCGTTAAAGTCTTTTTAATGGTGGGGATTAAAGGCATTGGTGTGGATTTTATTAGCGTATTCGTTTACGCAGTGTTGGAATTGGTGCGCAATATTATCCATATCTACATCTTTGCCATGATTGTCCAAGCAGTGATGAGTTGGGTGGGGAATAGTTACGGTAATCCCTTGGCGGATTTGCTGTATAGCTTGACTGACCCACTGTTGCGCCCGATTCGTAACGTGATTCCGCCGATTGGCATGGTTGATCTGTCGCCCATGATCGCCATTTTGTTGCTGTACGTAGTCTTGATCGTTTTCCAATCTTACGGGTTATAAAACGTGGCGGATTTCTACCATTGGGAAGACAATGTGTTGCACCTGTTCGTGCGGGTGCAGCCTAAAGCCAGTTGTGATGCGTTTGCTGAAGTGCAAGAAGACCGTATCCGTGTACGCATTACCGCCCCGCCCGTGGAGGGCAAAGCCAATAAGCACTTAATCAAGTTTGTGGCGAAAGTCTGTGGGGTAGCAAAATCGCAGGTGCAAATCAAAGCCGGGGAAACTGGGCGTAACAAGCATTTATGCATTACCCAACCTGTATCGTTACCTGAAGGCATTGTGAAATAGCAGGCAAAAAAAAAGGGTTGATGGAAATATTCCACCAACCCCGCGAATCTAATACTAAATATTAATATTCACGTTTGCGGAAACCGCCGCGATCACCACCACGGTCATCACGACCGCCACGATCACCACCGCGATCGTTACGACCGCCGCCGAAACCACCGTCGCCACGACCGCCGCCGAAGCCGCTGTCATTACGTGGACGGAAGCCGCCGCCGTCATTGCTACGTGGTTTGAAGCCACCACGATCACCGCCACGAGGGCGATCTTCACGAGGTTTTGCTTCGTTAACTTTAATATTGCGGCCTTGAACCGCTTTCTCGTTCAGCCCTTGGATAGCAGCTGTAGCTTCAGCAGCATTTGGCATTTCGACAAAGCCAAAGCCTTTGGATTGCCCGGTCATTTTGTCTTTAACCATGCTAACGCTTGATACATCCCCGTAAGCCGCGAACAGGTCGCGCAGGTCAGCATCGGTGATTTTGTAGGGCAGATTACCAACGTAGATATTCACTGTATGTCGTCTCGTAAAATCGTGCGCTGTTTGAAAAATACGTTAATAGGTAACCAGCAACACGAATTACCTGATAACGATCGGTCACGTGACCCGATTCTGTTATGCGCTTTTGAAACCTGTGAGTAATACGTGGCAGGGGAATGATCTCAAGCGCACGGAAACTTTCAAGTATCAGGCAAGTTACGGGCAGTGTAACCCAGTTTTCTGTTGTAGGTAACTAAAATCGGATGATTGCGTCGTTAATTTTTTTTTGTGGCGGTTTTGCCTGAAAAATAATCATCCAAGAAGCTCGCAAACGGCATTTGTGGCGTATTCTCCAACATTTGCTGCTGTGCAATAGCCTCTATAGCCTTTTGATGAAAGGTTTTTTCCCATTCCACATCCAAGGTGCGTTGCAAAAAATACGCACGATGTTCAAGGGCTTTGCGTTGGGCAAAGGCAAAAAAACTTTCCTTATTTTGTTGCATTTCATCCAACATGCGTGCCGATGGGGTAAGGTCTGGATTCCATGCCAGTTGCAGTTGGTTATCCAATGCGTCAGTGTAACATTCCTCGTTATGGACATTATTCAGTAACTCAGCCACAGGACGCATGGCTTGCAGCAAGGCTTTGGCTTTGTCCCGTAGTAATACTGTTTTGCCATTGCATTGGAGGGTTGCGTGCGGATCACGTCCGTGGTGGGCGGTTTGCATTTGGTTGTGGTTAATGGCGTGGAATTCTTCCATTGTGACCAGCGGACTTTCTTGCAATAAACAAAAGTGCATGAAAACTTCGAGGAAGAACAGTTGACGGTGGGTTAAACCCGCTGGATGGAAAGCATTTACGTCAATCGAACGTAATTCCACATACGCAATGCCGCGCTGTTCGAGGGCATCGGTGGGTTTCTCAAACCCGTGCAGCGGCTGTTTGGGACGTACAGTGCTGTAATATTCGTTTTCGATTTGCAGAATATTGCTGTTTAACTGCCGATAAACACCATCAACATTTACGCCAATGGCTTCGTAGTTGGGGCAAGGGGTGGAAATCGCGTGCCGCAGGCTGCGGATGTAGCTGTCCAGTGTGTTGTAACACACCTTGACTCCGGTTTTATTTTCCTTGCTGTTGGTGTAACCAATATTCCCCATGCGCAGGGATGTACCGTAAGGTTCATACAAAGTGTATTGGTTGAGCTCTTCCATACCTGCGGGTGGGGTTCTGCCACCAAGGAAACTTTTACAAATAGCAGGCGATGTGCCAAAGAGGTAAATAATAAGCCAGCCGTAGCGTTGCAGATTACGCACCATTGCCATGTAACCCGCATCACGGAATGGGCGTAATGCGCCTTTATCGCCTTGTACCGTTTGCCAGACCGACCAAAATGCTTCGTCAATGGAGTAATTAAAGTGAATACCTGCAATCACTTGCATGATTTTGCCGTAACGCCAAGCCAAGCCGTGGCGGTAAACGTGTTTCATGCGTCCGGCATTGGATGTACCGTATTCGGCGATGCGAATTTCATCTTCGCTGAAAATTGCCCCCGGCATACTGGTTGTCCAGAGTAATTCGTCCCCTAGTTGTTGGTAGACAAAAGTTTCGATATTCAGCAGGAAATCCAGCGATTGCGCGGCGCGTTCTTGTGGCGGGGTAATCAATTCCAGCAGGGATTCTGCGTAATCGGTGGTAATCCACGGGTGCGTTAGGGCTGAGCCTAACGCTGTAGGGTGATTGCGTTGGGAAAGTCGCCCATCTTGGGTAACGCGCAGGCTTTCTTTTTCCAAACCTGTGCGTGCATTGCGCAAATAAGGGTGCAGTTGTTGGCTAGTAATGGTTTGCAGGCGTTGTTCCAATAAACGGTACACGGCTGTTTCTCGCTGATAAACAAACGCGGATTAGAGCATAGAAAGGACTAAATGCCTATTTCCGCCGGATGTTTACTTGAACACAACGGTTTTATTGCCATCAACGAATACACGCCGCTCGATATGTAACCGAACCGCTTTGGCAAGGGCATTGTTTTCCAAATCACGCCCCAAGGCGGCGAGGGCTTCGGGTAAATAGGTGTGGTCAACGCGCTCGACAGATTGTTCAATGATTGGACCTTCGTCGAGGTCAGAGGTTACGTAATGCGCTGTTGCGCCAATCAGTTTTACCCCGCGTTCGTAGGCTTGGTGGTAAGGGCGTGCGCCTTTGAAACCGGGTAAGAATGAGTGATGAATATTGATACACATGCCAGCCAATTTTTGGCATAACTGATCGGACAAGATTTGCATGTAACGGGCTAATACGACCAGTTCGGCTTGTGTTTCTTGGATGATTTCGAGGATGCGAGCTTCTTGTTCGGCTTTATTGGTTTTGTTTACGGGCAGGCAAATAAAGCGGATGCCTTCGCGTTCAACAATGGAGCGCAAGTCTTTGTGGTTGGAAACCACGCAAACGACTTCCATGTTTAAATCGCCATTGTTTTTACGGTACAACAGATCGACTAAACAGTGGTCGGCTTTGGATACCATGAGCATGACACGGGTTGGACGAGCGGCATGAGTGATGCGCCATTGCATACTGAAAGTCTCTGCAACGTGGGTAAATTGTTGGCGAATGATTTCCAGTGATGGTGAGTATTCGGCATCTAAACGGAACATAATGCGGCAGAAAAATTTCTGGGTGGTTTCATCGTCGTATTGCGCCATTTCCGTAATGTAGCAACGATTCTCGGCTAAGAAGCCAGTAACAGCAGCAACAATCCCCGTAGTGGCGGGGCAGGTAACGGTGAGAACGTATAAGGTTGGAATCTGCATGGCATTGCCCGTTATAAATCGACAAAGGGCGCAGTTTAATGCTTATGGCAGTGAAAATGAACGCTGGTTGCTGTCATCCCCCTGTGGTCGTTACGCAGGGGGATGGTTAGGAAATGGTCATGCTTTGCAGCTCAATGAGGCTTTTAAACGGGCAATGAGGGTGTCAATTTCGGTTTGGCGCGTAACAGAGGCATCGATTTTCATCGCTTCCAATGTGGAGATTTTACTCAAGTACAGTTTGTCTTGCGCGGTTGGTGTGCAAACAGGGGCTGTAGTTGCGGTCGCACAGCTAACGGCATTACCGTAGTTACCCACGTAAGCATTGGTTGCTTTCCAGCCGACATTGAGGAAATCATTGCCGGGGTTAGTACCCGCAGAGTTGGGTAATTGGTTGAAAGGGTCTTTGCTGTCAATCAGTTTTACCCCTGCAACACAACCTAAGTTGCTGCTGAAGGTAAAAACTTTTTTCTCTTGCCCTGCAATCCAGCCAAACGCAGGGACTTTTGAACCACTGAAGTAGTAGCTCAGTGAAATGTAATCGGCGGTGGTATTTTCTTTGGGGGCATCAACGCGGGAATTATCCGCCCAGTTCACACCTGTAATGGTGCTACTGATATTGCTAATGTCGAAGTGTTTAGTGCTAGTGCCGTGGGGGACAACCACTGTGACTTGTGCAGAGAGCAACATGTCGGGGCTGGGTGTGGAGTCGGGTGTCATGTACACCGCGTAAGCATTCGCCGCGCTATCAAAACCAATGCGATATTTAACAGCGGCGGTAGCATCTGATGCGTTTAATGCAAGAACGGAAGCGGCGGCAATACTCAGTGTGCGAGTAATGATGGTGCTGATGATTTTCATGGCTAACTCTCTTTGTTTTGTTATTGACTTAAACAGTAAGCTGGTTTTTGTTTTGTTCAGCTTAAGTTTAGTTTTAGTCCGAGTTAGCCACAAAAACTATGGCGATAAAGATAAACGGTTGTGATGCACCTATAAGTGGATTTTGGTGTAAAGTAGATCATACACGCCATGCCCTAAGCGGATACCGCGTTGCTCAAACTTAGTCAGGGGGCGGCTTTCAGGGCGAGCAGAATACGGCGGTGTGTCTGCAAGGTTACGGAAATCGCGGCTGCTTTCCAGCACACTTGCCATGTGTTCGGCGTAATTTTCCCAGTCAGTTGCTAGGTGAAATACGCCGCCCGTCTTTAGCCGTGAGGCGATGAGTGCGGCGAATTCCGCTTGTACAATGCGCCGTTTGTGGTGACGGGTTTTATGCCACGGGTCGGGGAAAAACAGTTGCACCCGATCCAACGATTGCAACGGAATGCGTTGTTGCAGAATATCCAGCGCGTCGTAGTTTAATACCCGCACGTTTTGCAACCCCAGTTCACCAATGCGTTTGAGTAAATGCCCAACGCCAGGGGTGTGTACTTCAATGCCGATAAAGTCGCGTTCAGGGGCAGCAAGTGCCATTTGCGCGAGGGATTCGCCATTGCCAAAACCAATTTCTAACGTTACCGGGGCTGCCCGCCCAAACAAGGTTGGGAAGTCCAAGACGCTATCGCCTTTATCAATGCCAAAAATCGGCCATAAATCAGTCAGGGCTTCCTCTTGCCCTTTCGTGACGCGCCCCTGACGCAACACGAAACTTTTAACCGTGCGTGGGTGTAACACGTTATGCATTAGAAAAAAGTCCCCTCCAGCGGTGATGAAGCCGATGCGTAACGCTTGCGTGGCATCCGTCCGGCGAGGAAGGCTTCGCGCCCCGCTTCAATGGCTTTCTTCATGGCTGAAGCCATTAATACTGGGTTACGTGCCGCTGCAATGGCGGTATTCATTAACACGCCATCGCAGCCCATTTCCATTGCAATCGCCGCATCAGAAGCCGTTCCCACACCCGCGTCAACTAACACGGGGACTTTGGCATTTTCAATGATTTCGAGGATATTGTACGGGTTGCGAATGCCCAAACCAGAGCCAATCGGTGCGGCTAATGGCATGACTGCCACGCAACCGAGGTCTTCGAGTTGACGCGCAATTAACGGGTCATCGCTGGTGTAAACCATGACTTTAAAGCCGTCTTTTACCAGAATTTCTGCCGCTTTTAGGGTTTGAATGGTATCGGGGTAAAGCGTTTTGGCATCGCCTAAGACTTCGAGTTTGACTAAATCGTGACCGTCCAATAATTCGCGGGCTAAACGGCAAGTACGCACGGCTTCTTCGACGTTGTAACAGCCTGCGGTATTGGGGAGTAGGGTGTAACGATCCAGTGGAATCACATCCAATAAATTGGGTTCGTCTTTGTTTTGCCCAATGTTCGTGCGGCGAATAGCGACCGTAATGATTTGCGCCCCGCTGGCTTCTACGGCTGCTTTGGTTTCTGCTAAGTCTTTGTATTTGCCCGTACCAACCAGTAAACGGGAGGTGTAGGCTTTGCCTGCAATGGTAAAGGTATCGTTTTGCATTGGGTAATTCCTTGGATTAGCCGCCACCGATAGCGTGGACAATTTCTACCGTATCATTCGCGTTGAGGACGAAGGTTTCAAACTGGCTGCGCGGTACGAGTTCTTGATTCACTTCCAATGCAAGCCGCTTGCCTTGTAATGCCAAAATAACCAGTAATTGCGCGGCTGTCGTGCCGTCGGGAACGATGTGGGGCGTGCCGTTGACCAGTATTTCCATCGTGCTGTCCGCTGAGTTGGTAGTAGGGAAGGGCGTATTACATCACAAGCGGTTGGGGCTGTCAGTGGTTTGACTCGGTGGTAAGCGGTTTTC
>CAZJDN010000033.1:12196-16890 GCA_964544775.1 uncultured Thiothrix sp. | reverse complement strand
ACGCATTCGCATTGTCGGGGTCGAGTTCATCCACCACGCCGTCTTTGTCGGTATCGGTAATAACCGATTCGAGTGCATCAATCTTACCATCGCCATCGGTATCTAATGGCGTTGTGCCCGTGCCGACTTCCACACCGTCTTTTTTGCCATCGCCATCGGTGTCTGGATTGTTCGGGTCAGTACCAACAATTTTTTCAATACCGTCTTTTAAACCGTCACCATCGGTATCAAAACTTTGCGTACAATCTGCCGCCGTTCCTTCCACACCTAGGTAGTTATTGTCCAGCATCGTCCCCCAACCTAAGTTGGTAAACTGATTACCGGGGTTGGTACTACTGCTGTTATAACCTGACGCAATGTTTTTCGGGTCGAATGGATCATTGTCCGGCATGATTTCTACCAAGCCTTTACAACCCGCTGTACCAAAAGTAAAGCTGAAAACTTCTTGCTCTTTACCTGCTTTCCACGCATACAATCCCCGATCACTTCCCTTCACACTCAGTTCAAAAGAAATGTAATCTTTGGTTGGATTTTCAGTAGGTGCATCAACCCGCGACTCATCCGCATCACCCGACCACGTTGTATTCGTCACCGCTGTGCGTAAGTCTGACACACTAAAGCGCGATGCCCCGGTAAAATGCGGCACACGAATGGTTAATTGTGAAGTCAACGTTTGGTCAGGTGACGGTGTTTTTGTTGGGCGCATATACACTCGATAACGGTCAGTATAGACATCCCACCGGACACTGTACTTCAGTACCTGCTCTGCCCATGCACTATTACCCAGCAGTAATAACGCAGCAGCACTCATTCCGAGAGACTTTCGGAGTAGTTTGGATCGCATGGTTGTAATCTCTTAATGTTTTTATAATGAGTAAAAAATCAACCGAGCACGGAACTAGCAACGACACTGCCAACCGCCAGCTAAATCGTAACCAATCATTATTCTTATTTTGGGCAAACGATCGCTTTCCCGTAATTACCTTGGTAGTTATTTTGACTAATATCTCCCCAACCTAAATTGGCAAAATAATTTCCCGGATTGGTGCTTGCGGAATTCGGCGACACATTGAAAGGATCATCCTTCGCCATAAGTGCTACACCATCCACACAGCCCCCTTCGTTTTGAAAGCTGAATACCACCTGCTCTTTCCCTTCTGTCCATGCAAAGTTACGTGAACTACTCCCTTGTAACCCCACGAAGGAAAACGAAATATAATCTGCGGCTTTATCTTCTTTTGGTGCATCTACCCGTGAGGCTTCTACCCAATTTGCGCCTGCAATGGCTGATACCACATTATTTGCTTTAAACGCACTTTGGTGTGGTACTTTAACGGTCACTTGCCCACTTAAACTAATGTCTGGCTTGGGGGTTTTTGTTGGTTTCATCAGCACTTGGTAGGTCTTACCATCAGCGGCAAGCACTAAGCTGAATGCTACGCCTTGCGCAGTACTAGCTGTAGTAGTTTTGCTGGCGGTAGTAGCAGAAAACGCAGTTTGCCCCCAAACACTCAGTAAGACCGCGCTCACCAAAGCCACAGATAAAGGTGCGGATTTAGAATTGAACATTTTTATCCCCATACAGACGCTTTTAATTGTTTGCTATTGGTCAAGATTTTAATGATTTTCGGACAAAATAGAATTTTTTATTGATGAGCGGTAAGTCACTGACAGCATACGTCGCACTTACCGCCCTAGAAGCAAAGCATTACCCTCGTATTACATGCTCAGCCATACCGGATAAAACACGGTGTAAACCACACTCTCGTTGTGGGAAAGCAGTACTCGCCTGATAAGTTTTCTGCCCGGTTTCACGCAAATGATTACCTAAACTCGCAATGTGCGGGTAGCAATTTTTTAATGAGAAATTCCGCAGCTCATCAAATAACAAACCTTCCATCAAAAAATGGTACGCATGAATAATTTCAGCAATTGGATGGCTGTAATAGAAAGGGCGCAACTGTTCTTCTGCATAAACCGTAGCATAACGTTCTGGGAAATAACAAGCAGTTAAAGCACGATAAATATCTGGGGTTTTGTGAATCGTTGTAGTATCTAATGCAAAATGGTAAGCAATCTTACGGTTAAACTGCTCTGCGTAATAGTTAATTAATGTCATGCGTTCGTGCGCAGAAGCAGAAGAACGGTCTCCGGTTGCGGAAATATAACGCCAACCAAACCCCACCCGTTCAAACAGCAAATACATCAATTCCTCGCTAGTCCGCCCACAACGCTCATAAAATGGGTGTAACAAGGCAAAGTAATATTGGGCGAAACTCACCAAATTATGGATGGAACATTCATCCACCTCATCCAACAGACTTTCCACCTTCTGTGTATAGACGGCTAATAAAGCAGGTAAGGTCGTTGGCGTAGGTGCATTAAAACGGAAATCACCGAATCCTGCTTGAATGCTGCGCACTTCTCCCGCAATACGCTGCACTTTTTCTGCCGACAAACGCCGTTGCTGCGAAGGGTACAGCATAATAGCTTCATGCCCTGCCATACCCAAAAAATGGGCGCAACGCAATTGATCAATGAAAGCATCACGGTATTCCGCCACAATTTCCGGCAATAAAGCATGGAAACGGGCAGATAAAAAACGGTCTTGCGTCTCAACAGCCGGACGCGAATAGCGGTTACTCGTATTCAGCCCCGATGATGAGCGATAATGAAACTTACTGTGTAATCGGTATAAATGACGCACATTGCAGTTTGCCACTGCATCAGTGATGCTTATACCGTCCCACACCTGATTAAAAAAACACTGTGCTGAAACCAGCACCCCATTAAAATTATGCTGCGTATCTTGGAAAAATGCTTGCCAAAATGCCATTAGCTTACGTCGAACATCTGCTTGTTTGTCCGTCTCCATCCGTGGTACTCCCTGCGCCTTTTTGCTACGTATCCATTACCAAACCTATGCAAAAAGTATAGAAACGTTTTAGCAAAATGGATTGCCACTTGTCACACAAATGTAACAAATTAGCCTGCTATACTGCGCCCCTCAAACTTACCCACTAACGAACCGAATAAAATGAAAAATCCAGTGATCACGGTTGTAGAGCAAAATTTCCTCATGATCAGTCAACACACACGTCATTTGCTGCTACAACTCAGCGTAGACATGCACTTTAGCCGAACGCTGCTTTGCCATTTTTACCAAAAAGACGAAGACCTATTCGCTTGCGTTTTCGCCCCTCACAACGAACCGCGCCAACTTGCTGCCCGTGCTATTTCTTACCTTGGTGCGTACATCCGAATAAAAGACCGCCATCGCATGGAACACGAACTGTTACGTAACATTGAAACCTTCCTGCATTACTGACGCTTACGCCAAACCCATTGCCAGCAACGTTCTCCCAATAAAATCGCCAGTAACACACTGTAAAGCAGCGGCATGGCAGTACGAGCCTTGCTGTCTGCTAACCACCAAAAATGCAGCACAGCCAACAGACTTAACGGGTAAACCCATTGGTGCAAGCGTTGCCAATTCCGCCCCAATCGACGCATTGCGGCTTTAAACGAAGTCGCAGCTAACGGCACAAGCAACAGAAACGCCAACATGCCGATGGTAATAAACGGGCGTTTCACAATATCGCGCCCGATTGCTAGCCAATCAAAAAACTGATCTAACCACACGTAACTGAGTAAATGCAGGCTAGCGTAAAAGAAAGCAAACAATCCCAACATCCGGCGTAAACGCATTCCCTGCCCCCAGCCAGCCCAACGACGCAAACTCGACATCAGCAACGTCAGCAGCAGGAAACGTAACCCCCATTCCCCCAAACTGCGAGTAATTTTCTCAATCGGATTCGCCCCCAAAGTACCTTGCCACGCTCCCCATGCCAGCCATAACACAGGCAATAACGCCGCTGCAAAGATCACGGGCTTCACCACCCGCTTAAAATACGGCTCTGGAATGTGCATTAGAAATTCGCCTTTAAATCCATGCCCGTGTACAAACTCGCCACCTGTTCCGCATAGCCATTAAACAGCAGAGTATCGCGCTTACGAAACTCGCCAATACGCCGCTCTTTACTTTGACTCCAACGCGGATGATCCACGTCAGGGTTTACATTGGAATAGAATCCGTATTCACTCGGCGCGGAACGTCCCCAACTTGTTTCAGGTTGCTGTTCCATAAAACGGATTTTGACAAGAGACTTGATGCTTTTGAAACCGTACTTCCACGGTACAACTAAGCGCAGCGGTGCGCCATTTTGCGCGGGTAAATCTTTACCGTACAAACCCGTAGCGATGAACGCCAAAGGGTGCATTGCTTCATCAATGCGTAAACCTTCCACATACGGCCATGCAAGTGTGTTGCTACGTTGCCCCGGCATTTGTTGCGGATCAAATAAGGTTTCAAACTGCACATACTTGGCTTTGGAAGTCGGCTCAAAACGCTTGAGTAAATCCGCTAAGGGGAAACCCAACCACGGAATCACCATCGACCAACCTTCCACACAGCGTAAGCGGTAAATACGCTCTTCACGACTGTGCGGTTTGAGTACATCTTCCAAGGTCAGTTTACCCGGCTTGGCGCATTCACCTTCAACCACGACCTGCCACGGTGTCGTTTGCAAAGTGTGGGCGTATTGCGCGGGGTCGGCTTTATCCGTACCAAACTCGTAGAAGTTGTTGTAACTGGTCACATCCGCGTAAGGTGTGGGCGTTTCATCACTCGCGGG
>CAZJDN010000033.1:0-12096 GCA_964544775.1 uncultured Thiothrix sp. | reverse complement strand
GGGCGTTTCATCACTCGCGGGTGTTTCATTCGCCTGTACCAATAGCGGTAAACCACTACTGCCCAGCAATGCCAAACCACCTAAGGTTTTTAGGAATTCTCGCCGACGTTGATAGAGCGCAAAGTCTGTAACGTCGTATTCGCGTATATCGGGGGGACGTGTAATAAGCATGGTATTTACCTCCGTTGCATTGACTATACTGCTTAGCAATCAATTTGGATGCACATACCAGAAAAAAAAACCTGCGCCGCATGGGGGGCATACGGCGCAACGGGCTTTCCAGAGATTACGTTTTGTTATTCAACCAAAGACAAGGCGGGTATTTAACTGGGGATTCCGCACTTATTATTTCCTACATCGTGATTTTTTTGACTTCCTGTCACAAGTCTTATCTTGTTTTGGTTGAGCTGATTGTGGCACAAGCTGAATGCAAAGTGAATGAATACTTAATGAAAGCTGAACAAAATGTTTTGATGGAGGATAAAGTTATTTTGGTTAATTTTCACTCAAAATAATCTCGCCGCGCAACCGGGCATCACTGTAGTATCATTTACCCTGTTTAGACATGCTCTTGGAACAAAAATCATGCTGTTTACTACCCTCACCGCAACCCTTGAAACGGCTTTCAATACTTGGCTACAACTGGATGCGCAAACGCACGGCGCGGCATTGCCCCGATTACAAGCATTACAGGGGAAACTGATCTGCCTAGATATTACCAACCCTGCATTACAGGTGTATTTCCTACCGACTGCTGACAGCGTGCGCGTTACTACCCACTACGATAGCCCTGCTGATGTCACCATTCACGGCTCTGGGTTAGCCTTGATGCGACTTGCCAACGCCAGTGATAGCGGTAAAACCTTGCTCGAACAAGGTATTAGAATCGATGGTGACATGGCATTAGGCGACCGCTTTAGCCAAATTTTGCGTGAAATCGACATTGACTGGGAAGAATTACTGACTCGCGCCGCAGGTGATGTAGTGGCACATCAAATGGGGCAGATAGTACGCAATGCTAAAGGCTGGTTAGGGGATTCAGCGCAAGCTATGCGCCTAAACACCCAAGAATATTTGCAGGAAGAGGCGCGAATTTTACCTGCGGAGGCAGAAATCCGGCACTATTTGGATGCAGTCGACACCTTACGCATGGATGTCGACCGCTTAGAAGCACGCCTGAAACGCATGGAAACGCAGCAAACACTTGCAACTAACGCAAAGCGTTGAGTATGACTGCCACTTCTTGCGTGGTTTTCCCTTCCCGTAGCAAGCGAATGATTACCTTGCTATTGGGTTGGTACTGATCCAGCGCATTGGTTAAATCATCTGCACTTTCAATCGTTTTGCCATCGATAGCTTGAATAATGTCACCAAGGAATAATTCACCGCGATCATCCACTTGCGTCCCCCGAATCCCTGCGACGGCGGCTGGTGAACCCGCCGCTACTTCCAGCACCAACACACCGTTTGTTCCCAACCGCTTATTGATCTTTTCGCTAACCGTGTTATCCAAAGTCACACCCAGAACAGGGCGCGTGTAATGCCCATCTTTTACCAAGCGTGGTACGACCCGATTCACCACATCCACCGGAATGGCAAAACCAATGCCTGCGGATGCGCCGGATGGGCTATAAATCGCCACATTTACCCCAATTAAACGCCCTGCACTGTCCAATAACGGACCGCCTGAATTGCCCGGATTAATCGCTGCGTCGGTTTGAATCAAGCCAGCCATATTGCTGCCATTGTCACCGCCATCGATACTGCGTCCCAATGCAGAAATAATCCCCGAAGTCAGGGTATGGTCTAAACCAAACGGATTACCAATAGCGAAAACTTTCTGCCCCACTTTCAAATCACTACTGCTACCCACATCCACCGGGGGCGGCATATCCGCTGTTTTTTGTAATTGCAGCACCGCTAAATCGTGTTGTTCACTCACGCCTACCACAATCGCATCGAATACGCGCTGATCAGACAAGCGAACTTTTGCGGTTTTGTGCCCTTCGACAACGTGGTTGTTGGTAACAATATGCCCTGCATCATCCCACACAAAACCCGTTCCCGTACCGCTGGGAACTTCACTGACATCGCGTGTCCACGTATTCACCACCCGTTCCACCGTCGTGATATACACCACGGAAGGGCTATTGCGTTCAAAAACGGCAACGGTGGCTTGCTCGTCGGCGGCTAAATCGCCGCGTGCGGCAACGGGGCGCGGTTGAAAAGTTGCCGCAGGTGTAAACCACGGCTGCCACACGGGCTTGGCTAACCACAATAGCACCACGCCCAAAACCGCCCACAAAAACCAAGATACAGAACGATTGCTACCCATAAACGTTCCCATTAATCCAAACTAAACAAGGTCAACTCGGTACGCTGCCAATCACCGCCACCGTCATCGCTGACCATTAAATACTGATCCCCTGCAAGGTGCGTCAGCCCTTCGTAATTATCAAGCAACACAAAGCTGGAGTTAACATACAAATCTTGTGCCTCACACATTCCCTCGCGGGAACACGCCGCAAAATCCAAATAGCGCAAACTGATTACCAACGGGTTCGGAAAGCCCGACCACGCTCGTTCCAAGATCAATAAGTTACCATCGGGTAAGGCTTCCAGCGCGGAAATACCACTTTTCTCTGCGGGGTGCGCAATGAAAGACCATTGTTTACCACTGGTAGAAAAAAGCGTATGTAAATTTTCCGCTTGCCCTTTTAAGGGACGTTCGGGCGCGGTAATAAAACCGTAACGCGGGTGCAACGTTAACGATTCCAAACCACGGTTAGAATGGTGCAAACTTGGCTGATTTCGCAGCCCCACAGGTAAAGCAATGTTTTGAATCGCCTGCCCTTGCGGGGTAAAACGCACAATACGCGCCTCGCCTTCCAGCGAAATCACCAATTGCGTATCCCCGCGTTTGCCATTGGCGGCATTTAACAGGGTTAAACCTTCCGCATCACCGCGCCCTTTTTTCAGCACCTTACCTTTAATGTCTTGCAATTTAGCAGCAAACACAGGCTCAACTTTAGCAATGCGCTGCTCCGCCATTTCGAGCTGAAAATGGAATACTGCCCCTTGATCCGAAATGGCGTAGAGTAACTGTTCGTCAGCATCCCACGCCAAACCGGATAGTTCGCTGAGTCTTACCCCATTAATTTCCGTATTCGGCAGCGTCACACTGTCTTGAATCTGCACTTGCGGCACTGCACTCGCGCATACGGGCAGCAACAGTGCTGCAAGTAACCACAGAAATCGAAACAGGTAAGCCATCATTGCCGTAGGTTTACTCCACTTTTAGCGTTTTACGTGCTTCCGCTTCGGCTTCTTTACGTTCATCGTCGTAAATTTGATGCAATTGCACAGGCTCAGCCGAATTTTTACGCATCCGTAAATTCAACATTTCCACCCCAAAAGAAAATGCCATTGCGAAATACAAATAGCCTTTCGGAATTTTTTCGCCCATCCCTTCAGCAACCAATGCCACGCCGACCAAGACCAAGAAAGCCAGTGCCAACATTTTAACCGTAGGGTGTTCTTCAACAAATTCGCCGATAGGTTTCGCCGCAAACATCATAATCATAATCGCAATCACAATTGCCGTAACCATGACAGAGACATGATCCGCTAAACCAACCGCTGTAATGACAGAATCCAAAGAAAAGACAATATCAATAATCGCAATTTGCACGATTACCAACGGTAAAGCATTGGCAATGTGTTTGGGTGCGTGCACTTCATCCCCGCCTTCTAAACTGCCATGAATTTCTGTTACTGCTTTGTAAATCAGGAATAAGCCACCCAATAACAAGACCAAATCACGCCCTGAAACAGCGTGTTCCATCAACGTAAATAAAGGCTGTGTTAAACGCGCCAACCACGCAACAGAAAGCAGCAAAACAACGCGCGTCCCCATTGCCGCTAACAGACCGAATTGCCGACCAAAAGTGCGCTGATGTTCTGGCAGTTTGCCAACCAATAGCGTTAGAAAGATGATGTTATCAATGCCAAGGACAATTTCGAGTACCGTCAACGTCAGCAACGAACTCCAGATATTAATATCCCACAACCATTCCATTTATTGCTTTACCTTGTTATTTAAAAACGGCGCAAGTGTAATATGCCACCCCTGCCTAGACCAGATAGCCTTACATTCGACGGCTTAAAACCCGTGATAGTGCAGACAAACAAAAAAGCCGTACAGGCAACCCTGCACGGCTTTTTTTGCATAACCCGTTGACGAAACGCTTAGCGTTTAGAGAACTGAGTCGCGCGGCGAGCTTTGTGCAAGCCGACTTTCTTACGTTCAACTTCACGCGCATCGCGTGTTAAGAAGCCTTCAGACTTCAACTCAGAACGCATGGTTTCATCGTATTGCAGCAATGCACGCGCAATACCTAAACGGATAGCACCTGCTTGACCTGTGATGCCACCACCAGTAACCGTGATGTTTGCATCCAATTTTTCAGTCATGCCCACTGTGTTCAGTGGTTGGCGCACGATCATGCTGCCTGTTTCACGACCAAAGAATTGATCCAATGGTTTGCCGTTTACAACAATGTTGCCGCTACCTGCACGCAGGAAAACACGCGCACTTGAAGATTTGCGACGACCAGTACCGTAGTATTGTGTTTCAGCCATTTCTAAGTCCTGCCCTATTAGATTTCCAGAGCCTGTGGCTGCTGTGCTTGGTGATTATGTTCAGCACCGGCGTAAACTTTCAGTTTACGGAACATAGCGCGACCCAATGGGTTCTTTGGCAGCATACCTTTGATGGCAATTTCAACGACACGACCTGGTGCACGTTGTTGCATTTTTTCAAAAGTAAACGCACGCATGTTACCGATGTAACCTGTGTGTGAATAATAAGTTTTATCTTTTGCTTTGTTGCCTGTAATACCGACTTTGTCAGCATTGATTACAACGATGTAGTCGCCAGTATCAACGTGCGGTGTGTATTCCGGCTTGTGTTTTCCACGCAAACGCCGGGCAACTTCGGTGGCCAGACGGCCTAGCGCCTTACCTTGGGCATCCACGACGTACCAGTCGCGTTTGACCTCAGCCGGCTTTGCACTGAATGTTTTCATCTTGCTCTATCCACTTCAAGTCTATTTTGCCAATCTACCCCAAGCAATAAAGCCGTGGGAGTAAAGAAACGCGGCATTCTAGGGTAAGCGAGGCGATTTCTCAAGTCTTTCGCCTGTTTCCAAACAAAAAAATGCCTCCTGTAAGACAGAAGGCGATAAAGATTGCCAACCACATGAAAAAACCGTTACGTATGCCAACACGGGCAAAAAAAACGCGGCACAAACTTTTGCGCCGCGCAATTACCACCAAAGGAGGATGGATGGAGTGTTAGCTTGTTGCTAAACAACATAAGAATATAATAATTCTCTAAAATATTTTGTCAACATTCCGTCGCAAATTTTTTCACCGTTTTGTCACACAAACTCAACTCTGTCGCACTAATTAAGTGCGTATTGACTAAGCTCCGGCATACGCCCGTCGGGGTTGGTAAATGGGTTGTTACGGTATCGGTTTGTGGGTAATTTTCCTGCCAATACGATTTTTGCACACTAATCAAGCTGCAAACCCAACGCGGCAGTTGTTGGTGACGCTTTCCCAAACGAAATCCGATTAAGCGCACCAACGTTTGCACCGCCGCAAACGGCAGTAATAAAGGGTTACGTTTGGCTAAATAACCGATTAAGGAACGCACGTATACCCATGCTTCTTGATCCGGTGCACCGACCATACGCATTAACGGCTGTTCGCTGGCGTGGAATACCCCGACATCGAAATAACGCCGGAATACTTGGCGTAATGAGTAACGGTGGGAGTGTTCCACCGTGCTTTCTGCCGCGTATACTGACTTCCACCCCGCAAGCAATAAACGCGCTGCCACATAGCTGTCTTCGCTGACAATAATATGGTGTGGAAAACCGCCAATACTGCGTAAAGCTCGCGCCCGATACACGGCATAAACGTCAGAAGAAAATGCCGCCCGATAACCTAAGGTTTTAAAACTATTTCGATCACGTACTGAGGCATGCGCAGGGTAAGTAAAACCGCGTGCATGGCATTCCAGTAAATCCGCATCGGAGCGTGGCAAATGCCGCCCATACGCCATTCCGACTTGTTGATCTTCAAAGTGCTGTAAAATGCTTTCAAGGGAATCCGTTTGCTGCAAAATGGCATCTTGGGTTAGAAATACCAGCAAGTCCGCATCGGGACATAATTCCACCGCCAATTGGCGTGTGCCCCCGTGATTGAAATGCGCTGGGTGAATACGTTGCACTTCAAACCCCGCTGCAAGGGCTAATTCCAGCGTATGATCTTCCGATAAGGAATCAATTACCAAATAGCGTCCTGCTTGTACGGTTTGCTGTTGAATTGCTTTAATCCAGTCCGCCCATAAACGCCCTGCATTACGTGTCAAGACGACCACCGCCACATCCGGGCGGGAAATTTTTGTTGTCATTAGTTATATCCTTGAATTGCTCAGGCAAACAGCAACATTGCTAAGTTCGCCCATACGCCATGCTTGAATAAGCGATGCCGCACGATATGTTGCCGCCGTTCCCAGCCGTGTAAATGGCGAAGTTCGACTAATGCTTCGACTTGTCGGTAGTCCTCAGCCCCTAACCGCTCTCCAAACTGGTGTAAAAACGCTTCTGCTTGTTCGCTCCATGCTTGAATACGCGCCTCTAAACGTGCATTACGCACACTACTCCCCCCTGCCCCCAGTTGATTAGCCCGATGTTGGCGGTATAACAGTAAAGGATGCGACAAGGCTTTCATGTACCCAAACCACGCACACACCAACGCCAGCCAACGGTCGTGTTGCATGGCTTGTGCGGGAACGGGGAAGGCTAAATCCGCTGCGGCACGATTAAACGCCGTGGCACAGCCTGTTACGACATTATTGAGTAAGTAAGCCCGTTTATCTTGCCCAATATCGAAATGGCGGGTTTCCCAAAAGGATGCGGAAAGCAATTCACGCTGTTCGTCGACCACCGCCAAATCAGAATGCACCAGCAGTGGTGTTTCTGCACCGTATTCACCTTGCAAGCGGTACAAATGCGTGTATTGCAGCTCCACTTTTTCAGGAAACCATACGTCATCTTGATCGCAAAAGAATAAGAATGGCGCGGTACTGTATTCCACCAAACGACTGAAACTGCGCGTACTGCCGAGATTTACCCCATCGGCAATAATGCCTGTTACTTTATCGGGAAACGCGGCTTGCCATTCCAGCAGTATGCGCAAGGTTTGATCGGTTGAACCATCATCCCGCACCAATAACTGCCACTGTTGGAAAGTTTGCTGACGTAAGGATTCCAGCAATTCAGGCAACCAATGCTCACCGTTCCATGTCGACAATAAAATTTGCACGGGTACGTTTGGCATAACTTACTCCCGTTCCAATTTTACCCGCCACCATTTTGCGGCGGAACGATCCAGCACTAATTGACTGAGGCGACTGACATACCATACCCCCAAAGCCTTAAAGCCGGGGCTAAAGCAGCGCCCACGCCCTGACGAAAAGCGAAACGCCAGCGCGTAAAAAAACAACTTAGTCGGGCTAAGAACCATGATGCCCCCTGTTTAATTTTTGTTTTATTTTTCTACCGTGTGCAAATACGCAATACGAAACGCGAAATTAGGCAATCCGGTAGGAATTTTATCCAACAGCGCATACCGCCACGCCGCCGCTTTCATGCTCTGCAATAAACGGCGCGGACGCAGTAAATCGCGTATCCCCACAGCGCGATTCCCCAATTCCAAGACGTGATCGTGCCCAAAATCTTCGGTATGAACCAAGCGGGTTAATTCGCGGGTTTCCTCAGTAGTCGGGTAAACCACCGCACGCTCTAACACACCGTGTACGTATTGCAGTAATTGCTGGCTGCTATAACCCGTTAATTGCTGCACGGCTTGGAAATGCTCCCAATGGCACAAAATGCCTTCCTGCATTCGCGCTACCGATGCATTGCAGCGTAATTCTGCCTGCCGATCCGGTGCGCTATCCGGTTTTAATACGGGTTCAATACGCCCATCGCAATCACGGTAGCCGATGGTAGTTGCCTCCCACGAACGGGCTCCTTGCTCAAAGATTTCCTCAAACTCGGCGGGAATCCGTTCACACGCATTGCCTCGCCGCGAATCGTGCACAATGCCTTCGCAGAAATTATTTTCACCAAAGTCATTGTACAGTTTTGGCACAAAGGCGAAGTAATAACCGTGTAAAATGGGGAAATCTGCCCGTTCGCCAAACGCTTGTTTGAGGAACTTTTGCACCGTACCATTCCAACCAATATCAACCATCGCCACCCGCTTATGCGCAAAGAAACCGATTTGCGTCAAGTAACGTTGCAACAAATCGCGGTGTTTACGTCCAGCTTGTTGCACAATGCTTTGCACTTGCGCATCGTTCAGGAAAGCGTGCAAACGCGAGTCTTCCCAATCGTGTAATGGCTCGGCAAAATCGCTAAAGCCGTGGGTTTTCGCTAGCGGTTTCAGTTTGTCTTCGGGCAAACCGTAAACCTTACACACCGATTCCAACCCTTGTTGTTTCGGGTTGTAAAACGCCACAATCGCTTGCGCGTGGGTTAAACCATCGGCGGTCGAAGCTGCTGTAATGACTTTGCGCGATAAATAAGCGTATTCCGAAGGAATTTTGCCGCCCATGCGTTGATACATGCGCTCAAACAGAAAACCATCCCGCGCAATAAAGAACAATTTTTCAATCGGTTGTTGGCTTTGTTGGTGACGTTGCAAGCGTTCTTGCAAGCCCTGCATGAACACGCTGAACGCCAGCCCCAACACATCACGCCCGTAACGGAAGAAGAAATTACGCGGATTCAAACCATCGTTTTGTTGGATGCGGGTTTGCACCGTATCGAAGAAATGCCGCCCGATCCAAATACCACCGCGCTGTGCCATGCGTGCGGATAATGCCAAGCGTTCGCGCCGCCGTAAGTCTTTTTTCTCGTACAACCACACACCTTGCAAACCTTCCTTACACGCTACGCGCCGATCCGATACCGGATTATCGCCAATGTGTACCACATGGTTGGCTTGCATGACTTGCTGTTGCAACATACGGCGGAATAACCGCCCAGAATACTTGCCTTCTTGGTAATCCGCCGACACATACACTTTATCAAAGTAATGCAGCAAACCCTTACGCCCCAATAATTCGCACAGCAAATCGCTATTGAGGTACATATCGGAAACCGCAACCAGTTTGATACCTTGTTCACGCACCCAATCCATGAATACTTGCGCATCCGGTTTGACGTGCAATGCCATGCCTTCCAAATCCAATTCGGTTTGGCACATGAAATGCCCTAACGACGGGTCATGTTGCTTAAATAGGTTATCCATCCAACGCGGTAACAATTCCACGTAACGGCATTCGTGGTCGAAACCCGCTGCCACCGCTTCCGCACGTAAAGCGTGTTCGGCTTGCTGGCGAGCTTGCCACACCAAGCTGGGCGCGACACCGATTTGCTTACCCACCGCACGGCAAACCGCATGTTGCACAATTACTGGCGGCTCAACGCAACGGGCTAAAATGGTGTCAAAGACATCCAAGGAAATCAGCTTTACTTGCCCCGCTTGAATGCGCGGTTCTAGCCAAGTACGAATTTTTTGCCAATCGCGTAACACTAATTTTTCAGGCATAAGGTATCCCCCCTGACAAGCTACGCAGGTAGCGCAGCGGCGCAAGCAGGCTTTCCCCTAAACGGAAAGCACGGCTTTGGCGCAATTCTTGTTGTTGTTGTTGTAATTGACGTATCAGACTATCGCGTTCCGCAATCCAGCCATCGCGTTGGCGTATCCAAGCGTCACGGTCTTGAATCCAATTCACCTGCTGTTGTAACTGTTGCTGTTGTTGCTGAATCAGTTGGTCGCGTTCCGCAATCCATGCATCACGTTCCCTAATCCACTGATCACGCGCAGCCACCCAGTCTTGCAACCGCAGTATCTGTTGTTGTAAATCGCCAATAATTTGATCGCGTTCCGCAATCCACGCATCACGGTCTTGAATCAAAGGCAGCAATGTTTGCTCCATTGCTTGCCGTGCCAAATGCACCTGCGTTAACCATTCCTCACGGGTATAGCGGTACAAATCCTGTAACTGCGTTTGCAAACCGTGTAATCGTTGCGCATTCAACAATGCATCCAAACACGGCAACCAAGCCAATAACAGGCGCATGTTTTCTTCAATCGCCGCTAACGGCTTTTCACGGATGGTATTTGCCCCGTGCAAACGGTACGCAAGCAAGTTTTCCCCGTGCAAGCAATGCAGCTTGAAACCGCCTTCCACCACGCGCAAAGCGTAATCGTAATCATGCACATAGCGTAATTCCGCAAATTCGCCGATTTGCGCATACACACGCCGATAGAAGAAAAAGTTCGAGGTTGTAATGAGAAAATTACCGCGCAATAACGTCGCCAATAAATCTTGCTGTTGCGCATAATCGGCTTTTAAGCCTTCAAACCATGCGACCCAATGCGGCTCTTGCGTTGCACACGGGTTGGAATCCGCATCGATTAACGCTACATCGGTACAAATGAAATCCGCCCCCGTTTGTTGCGCGACTTGCACCAAACGTTCTAAGCGTTGCGTATCCCACACATCGTCGGAATTAATAATGGCGAGGTATTCACCTTGCGCGTGCTGCAAACCTTCATTAATGGTTGCAGGTGCGCCGTGATTGCTAGCATGGCGAATGCATTGTAGGCGTAAATCGCCCGTTTCCAAGCGTACTGATTGAATGACATCCCACGTTGCATCATGCGACGCATCATCAATCACAATCAGCTCGAATGCAGTAAATGATTGAGCCAGCACAGATTCCAGTGCTTGACGCACCCAGCGAGCATGATTAAAGGCAGGCATAATAATGCTCACCTTAATAGCCGCGCTTGTTGCTTGCTCCACCCTTACCTCCAACTTGTTATTATTATTGCAATTTAGCCTGATTTTGAGTGTATCAGGGGTGTGTTAACCGCGACTGAATACCCCGTAAAGCGTTCGCCCCGCGCCGCAACATCCGCCAACTGCGAGTAGCATACACCCGATCCAATTCCGCTTGCGTTTGCACCAATGCCTGCTGGGTTTGGGCTAATTCGGTATGTAACTTACCCCAACTCTGCCACGAATCTGACATGGGTTTTAAACTTTGGTGAATGGACTGATTCGCCGCTTGCGCTTGCGGTGCAGCAGCAATAATAAACTGGTAAGCAATGGCTTCGGGCGCATGGAACGCGGCTAAGGCTTCCGCCGTCACGCTTAAACCCGCACGTTGCAGGTAATCGCTAATCACCTTATCCGGCAGATCGTGCCACGTATAATCCAATTCCTGCACACTAAAACCCGCTTTCGCTAATACACTTTGAACGCTGGCAGCGGTAAAGAATTTAAGGTGCGTTGCGTCTAAAATACCCGTTTCCTCATAGCCAAAACTGCCATTGAGCAACTCCAAACGCACAGAAGCATGGGCAATATTGGGGACGGATAATAACAACTGCCCTTCATCCAATAACAGCGGCTGCAAACGCTTGAGTAGAGCCACAGGATGCTGCAAATGTTCCAATACATCCACGAGGGTAATTACGTCGAATTTTTCCCCTTGTAAGGCATCCAAACTATGCGGGTCATCTAAATCTTCGATGAAAACATAATCGCAGAAACGTTCCGCCAACGCCGCACTGCGCGGGTTATGGTCAAAACCGATAATACTGGCTTCACATTGTTGCTTGAGTAAGCGAGACATACTGCCGTCGGCACAACCGAGTTCCAACACCCGTGCGTAACGCGGCACGCGGCGTACAATTTGGCTATGGGAATGATTTTCGTCCAATGGCAGTTCAGTGGCGGTCGGTGTCATTGTTGTTATCCCGTTGCATTTGTTGTAATTTTTGTGCAATTCACGCAGCAAACACCGCGCTTACAGTGAATACTACGCCTTCTTAAACAAGGTGTCACGATAGGCGGATAAGAATTGCGGATAAGTGATTTGAATGTCGTCCCCTTACCCCTGTGACTGCAACAGCGGTAAGGCTTCCCACAGCCACCAATGC
>CAZJDN010000032.1:4379-17226 GCA_964544775.1 uncultured Thiothrix sp. | reverse complement strand
GTGCATTAAAACTCGTAGGCAACCACAGCGGTCAGTGCTTTGGATTTGAGGTTGGCGTAATCTTTGGATTCGCGTAATTCCACTGCACCCGTAACGTTTTTATACAACGGTTGGCGATAAGTCACGCCGTAAGATTGCTTGCTTAAACCGATTTGTTCCTCGGCATCGTGTGTGCCTTCCCACGCTACGGCTAAGACGCGCTCTTTGTTGAGGTCAATATCCGCTTCAAGGTGAGTGGCGGAAGGTTTACTGGCTTTGCTTAAGCTATTGCCATCCGCGTCGGTTAAATCGCCTGCTTGGAAGGATTTTGTTGCAAGGATGTGTTCGCCGACCAAGGTTACGCGCCCAAGCTGTTTGCTGCCATGTATGGCAATGGCGGGAATTTTCTTGCTCGAATTATTGAAATCCGCAAAGCCGCCGGATTCGGTTAGGTTAGAAAGGTATTCAACCCCCGCTGCGGCGTGTTGGTCTTCGTCAGCGTAATTGACCCCAAAACCGTAAGCCCCACGCTGTTTGTCGTCACTGCCTGCTTTTTTTGCTTTGGGGGTAAAAGCAAAGGCAGAGGTGGTAACTTTTCCCATTTTACTGCTGGCAGTTAATGCGTGTTGATTCCACGCCTGCCCGAAATCCAACGTAACGGGGTCTTGCGCCATTTGGGTATCAAATTTACCAAACGGTAAGTATTGATTCCCCGCTGTAATATCAAGTTTACCCTCTGGTTTTACATGCCATGTGGCAAAGGCTTGTTCCCATTCCAATGGCGTAATGACGTGGTGCAAATCTTCTTCGTACAACCCTGAAACGGTGAAGTCGATTTGTTGGTTGGGTTTGAATTTCGCCCCCAGTTGCGCACTTTTTACCGCCGTACCAATTTCTTTCTCGGTAGTTATTGTGCCCGTACCGTCATCGACTTTGTTGGAACGGTTCGCGTATTCCAGTTCGAGTGTGCCGAACACTTCCAGTTGTTCATTAATCTCAACCGCGTAAACGGGGGCGGCGAGTGTGGAGGCAATCATGCCCGTTAAAAGGTGTTGTTTCATGGTGGTAAACTCATCATTATAGGGAAAACTGTTGTGCGAAATGCATTACAGACTATTTAAAAAACGCAGTAAAGCCTCGCGTTCCGTTTTTGATAGTGCAAGTACCGCTTGTTTGGCGGTTTCTGCTTCGCCGCCGTGCCAAAGTATCGCTTCAAGCAAGTTACGCGCCCGCCCGTCATGCAAAAAGCGGGTATGCCCACTAACGGTTTGGGTTAAACCAACGCCCCATAACGGTGGGGTACGCCATTCATTGCCCGTTGCTTGGTATTCAGTGCGGTGGTCTGCCAACCCTTCGCCCATATCGTGTAGCAGTAAATCGGTGTAAGGGTGGATTATTTGCTGCGTTAATTCAGGGAAATCCGCAAGACTTTCGGTATGCAAGCTCGGTAAATGGCAAGCCGCACAGCCTGTTTGCTGAAATAATTGTTTACCTTGCAATACTTGCGGATCATTCACATCCCGTCGGGCTGGCACGCCTAATAAGGTTACACGTAAAACTAATTGGGTTAAAACGGCATCGGATGCTTCGGGTTTACCGCCGTCAGTAGCTTGCAAGCACGCCGTTTGTACTGCTGTACACGGTTGTTCGGGGAACAAGGATGTGGTAATGCCTATATCATTATGCAAGGCATCGGCAATTTGTTGCGTTAAATTGGGTTGGTTGGCTTTCCAGCTAAACCGCCCTAAGACACTGCGTTGTTGTTGTACATCCCACACGCTATTGACACGCCCTGAAATGCCATTTGCATCTTTGTCGTCTGGGTCAGCATGGGCAAGAATTTCGGTATCTGCCACCGCCGCCAACAAACCAACACCGATCAGTGGAGGGGCTACCCGCACTGAAAATTGCGTATCAGGGGCAAAGGGGGCGTAATGCAACCGTTCAATGTGTAAAAGTGGTTGTTGTAGGGTGTAAATTTCCCCGTCTTTGAATTGCCCTTGAATACTTTGGTAGGTAAAACGCGGTGTACCTTCACCAACGACAGGCTCAATACCAAGGGGCTGAAGGTGTAACCCGTAAGTGGGTTCGGGAATCGCGCCCAGTTTATCCAATAAGGCTTGTTGCTCAGGCGTTTTCGCTGGAATGCTGAGTTTAACGATGGTGGAAAGAAAATCTTCCGTAGCGGTTAATGGCGGATGCCCACGCCCACCTTGCACATGGCAATTGGCACAGGTATTGGTTCGATACAGCGCACCTAAACCATCACGGTTGCTTGCAGCAGCGGGGGCGGCTACCCACGGTTGCTGAAAGAATGCACCGCCAATGCTAAACGCTTCTTGACGAGCAGGGCTGGCATTGTGTACAGGTTGCGCGAAAGCATTTTCACTGTCTGCAAACACCGTTGTTTCCCCTCCGGCTAAGCGTGGGTCAGTTTGCACTTTGTTATCACCCAGCGCAAATGTGGGCAGTAACAACAAACCGTAAAGGAAACAACAACGGGTTCGCATAACATTCATCTCGAAAATACCCTTACGACAAGCGCAAGGGGGAATTAGTAACGAGATAGATGATAATTATTCTCAATTATAAACGCAAGTCATTCTCAATAACGGGCGTTATTTGAAAACATCCTGTGTGAAATTGTTATACCAACTGTAGGCGTAGCTTGCGTCAAACTTGCGATCTTGCGCAGTTGCCGTAGCGGAAGATGTGCCGCCGCTGCCAGGGATGCTTTCAATGACTTTGCCATTATCAGAGAGGCGGTACACCCCAACCACTGAAATAGCATAATCTTTACCCACAATGCTGTAACAGCCATTGGAGAATGAGGGGCTTTCGATTTCTTGCCCTGTTAGCAAGGCATGGATTGCCGTCGCGCACACTTTGGCTTCAGAATTTGCCGCAAAACCCGACTTGGGTAATGCATCTGCAATACAAGCATCGCCAATAACGTGGACGTAAGGGTGTAAGGTTGATTCAAAAGTTAATTTATTTACCGGACACCAGCCCGTTGCGTCGGCTAAACCTGCATCAAACGCCAGTTTGCCTGCTTTTTGCGGTGGAATGACATTCAATACCGCCCCTTGTACCCGATCACCGAATTGGGTAATGGCTGTTTTTGAGCCAACATCCACTTCCACCACTCCGGCTGCTTTGGTGTCGCCCGACCACCATTCAATCATGGCATTTTCAGTCTTGTAACCGTACAGCTCTGTCCATGCTTGCTCAAATAAGGCTTGCTTAGTAAAGCTGGTTTTTGGGTCAAGGATAATGACTTTGGAGTTCGGTTTGAATTGCTTGAGGTAATACGCAATCTGGCTGGCACGTTCATACGGTGCAGGGGGGCAACGGTAAGGGTTTGGTGGCGCGGCAATAACGACCGTACCGCCATTTGCCATTGCATTGAGTTGGTTACGCAAAACCGTGGTTTGAGGTCCTGCTTTCCATGCGTGCGGAATGGTTTCAATGTCCGCTTCGGTATAGCCTGCAATTTTGTCGTAACGGAAATCAATCCCCGGCGAAATCACGCAACGGTCATAGAGGTAGTTAGTACCACTTTTGGTCAGTACCACTTTACCTGTGTAATCAATGCCCGTAACTTCATCTTGCACGACTTTTACGCCGTGGGATTTCAGGCCATCGTAATTGAATTGCAGGGATTCTAAAGTGCGGTCGCCACTAAGCACTTCATTACTCATGTAACAAGTGGTGTAAATCGCGTTCTTTTCAATCAGCGTTACGTCCAGATTGCTGTTGAGGCGGCGTAAGTATTTTGCCACCGTAGCCCCCCCTGTACCGCCACCGATAACAACTATTTTTTGTGTAGCTGCACCGACAATGGCGGGGAAACCGAGCACGCTTACTGCTGTTGAAGCAGCAAGGGTTTTTAGGAAAGCGCGACGTTGTTGATTGTGTTGACGGGTATCCATGCTGCTTGCTCCTCCTTAGCCGATCAAGCCGGGCAATGGTCCCGGGTTGCTGTCTTGATTACCAAAACTGTTAATATTCAGCCCCATGAATTGCGCGACTGAAACCAGAATTTTATTGTGTGGTGTACCGCTGAATTTAAGGCTGCGTCCACCTGTAATACCTGCACTGTGACCACCTGCGACAATGAATGGCATGTCAGTATGGTTATGCCAGCCGCCGTTTGCCAAGTCGCTACCCACGAAAATAATGGTGTTGTCCAGTAATGTGCCATTGCCTTCGGGTACGCTGGCAAGTTGTGAAATCAAACGTGCGAGGTGTTCCGTATACCATGCCTTGATTTTGATGAAATCTTCCCCGCCTGCATGGGATGCGCCGTGACAGGTCATGCCGCTACCGGATTCGGGAATCAGATTTTCATTTACCCCTTGCGACCATTTCAGCGTTACCACGCGGGTTAAATCACAAGCCAGCGCGTGAACTGCAATATCTCGCTGCAAATCACTGATTACGCCCATTTTGTACGGGTCACGGTATTCTGCACCTTGCCAATAACCCTTGTTCGGGTCGACTTTGAAACCTGTCGGGTTGAAATTCCATGCCGCACACGCACCAACGTTTGCGGTTAATTTCTTCTCGATTTCACGCACCGATTCAACGTGCATGTCTAGTTTGGCTTTTTCGACCGCGCCGAGTTTGGTGCGTAAGGCATTAAGTTCCGCTAAGGAATTATCCAGCACATTGATGCGGCGTTGGGCGATGAAGTTGCTTTGCGCATTCGTGCCAAACAGGGACTCAAACGCAGCTAGCGGGTTCGGTTCGGGTAAAACCTGTACCCCGTTGTAGTCGTAAGTAATCGCGGTAACGCCCCATGTTGGCACGATAATGAGGTTTAAATGGGGGCGAATAGTCTGGCTTTTGAAGGTTTGCCCTAGGTGGTAATCCAGCGACACGGCTTTGTCGGATGACATACCATCCGCGCCCGTCAGTAGTTTTAACGTACCGCCTTCGTGGGTAGAGCCGGGTCCTTTCATGTCCACTCCGCTTAGGAATACGCAATGTTGGCGCACTCGCTCTAACGGTGCGGTCATCGCAGGTAAGGTAAAGCTCGTACCTGTGCCGACTGCGTGCCAGTTTTCGGGGCGCATTCCGTCTGGGAAGTAAACGAAAATTGCCCGACGCGGTGGTTCACCCGCGAAAGCCATGTTGGCGAATGGTAGGGCAGCGGAGCTAAGCCCAGCCGCTGCGAACCATTTCATGAAATTGCGACGTTCTTTACTGATCATTGTGGCAATCCTCTTATTGTGCCCGACGCACGGTAAAGTTCGGCGCATTGACAATACTGATCAACATGGTCTGTAAGTTGTAGCCATTGTCCGAATAAGTTTTCAAGTAACTATCCAATGCACATTTGTCAGCACTGGTTTCTATGTGCCCTGTGGTGTAACGGTAGTATTGACGTGCCACGCATTGTGCCGCAGCAGGGCTATCGGATACCACTCGACTCAAGTTGTTGAGGTCAGTAAAGGTCAACTCTTCCGTTGGTGTGTACGTTTCCAGCCCACGCAAAATTGCACCAGCATTGATCACATTACCGTTTTCCGCCAGACGGAATTGACCCGCCCCGTCGTAGTTTTCAAAGCCAAAGCCCGGACCATCCAAATATTGGTGGCAGCTATAGCAGCTTGTGAACGATTTACTGTGGAAGTCAAAACGTTGCCGCGTAGTCATGTTCGGGTCTGGGTCTGGCGGTTGCACCAAACCAAAGTTAGCTGGTTCAGGCAAGTCATGGCACAGAATCCGCTCGAAGAAGAACCGCCCACGTTTGAATGGATGCGATTCATTACTGTTGGCGTAACGTGCCAATACTGCGCCCAAGGTTAACAAGCCAGTCCGTGAACCGTCGGTAACAGGCGTTTTCTCGAAGTTCGCACCCGTAGGTCCTGTGAGCTTATAGAAATCTGCCAGCGTTTTGTTCGCAATCACGTAATCAGCGGTATACAACTCGTGGAAAGTTTGCGTGGAATCAAACGTTACGTAGTTGAAGAAGTTAATCAGTTCTTGCGACATGGCGGCTTTTACCCCGTCGGTGTATGCCGGATACACTTTGGCATCTTTAGCAGGCAAGCTATACGGGCTGGTTTTCAATAACCATTGTCCGACGAAGTTACCTACTTGTGTGCGGCTGCGTGCAGCGGCTAACAAACGTGAGGCTTGGCTAATGCGTTGTGCGGGTGTATCCAGCGCATTGTTATCCGCCGCTTGGAAGAGCGCGTCATCCGGCATTGAACCCCAGAACAAGTACGACAAGCTGCTAGCAACTTCATACGGTGTCAGTTTGTAAGTGCCATCCGCTTGCAACTCACCTAATTCGGAACGGTACAAGAAGTTCGGGGAAACCAACATCGCCATCACGGTTTTTTCCACCGCGTCTTTAAAAACTACGCCGCTGAAATTCGCTGCGTAAGTATCAACTTCAGCCGTAGTTAATGGGCGACGGAATGCGCGTTTACCAAAGGTTTGGACAAATTGCCGCGCACATGCTGCGTCTTGTTGGGTACAAGGAACGAGCTTGCTCCAACTGTCTTGCACGCTTTGAGCGGCAACTTTCTCTGCTTGTGCCAGATAAGCATCCATGCGTAAGCCGGAAACTTGGTTTTGCGCAATGTTGTTATCAAAGCCACCCACTTGGTTTTCATCCGGCAAACTATTTACCAGATTCAAATTCAAGCCAAGCAAGTCATTGACCGTATTTTGGTATTCCAAACGGGTCAGTAAGCGCAAGCTGCGAATACCCGCAGGCGGTGTGCTAGCGCACGATTGCGTACCTGAATCCGTGCCACCACTGCCAGCGGCTGGAATCAAGGTTTGCATGATGTAGCTAGCAATCGCAGAGGCACACGTACCCGTACAAGCACCCGGATTACCCGGTGGCATGGTATCGTGGATAATTTTGGTTAAGCGTTCTAAGTCAGCCGCTGTGTATTTGGTCAGGTCGACTTTGGTGAAGCCACCTTTACCGTCTGCCCCGTGGCAGCTTGCACAACCTTGGCGTTGGTATTGTGCCTGACCGTATTGCAAGGCAGTTTGCAGGGTGATGCTAGCGGCAGCACTGTTACTTGTTCCGGCAGCATTAAAGGCTTGTACGCGGTAATCGTAGCTTGACCCCATTACAACGCTTGCGTCAGCGTAATTGCTGGTATTACTGCCTAATTCTGCTACAGAAACCCAGTCAGTATCGCTACCACCCGTATTGCGTCGTTGCACACGGAAGCCCGTTTCATTATCGCTGTTATCCTTCCAACTTACGCTAACACTGGCATTGTTCGTTACAGTGAGGCTTAAGTTGTTGGGAACAAGCGGTGCAATGGTCGGATTACCGCCGCTGCCACTACCTCCTGAATCTGTGCCATCGGTAGTTTTATTCGCAGCGTAATATTGTGCTAAGGCAAGTAAGGCATCATCACCGAAAGCGGTTTTCAGCCCTTTCATTTGATTAGCCATTTCAGTTGGAATATTGCTGCTGCGACCAGCGTAATAATCTTCCAGTGTTGCGTGCAAGTAAGTTGACCATTGACCGTCTAATAACGTTCCCGTAAAGCCAGCATCGTTACCACTGCCTGCGTGACAGAACATGCAGCTACCTTCATGAATCGCTTTTCCGCGAGCCACTAAGGTTGCATCGGTTGTTTGCTTATTCGCTTTGAAGGTCAGTTTAGACAGGTAATCAGCCATACGGTCAATTTGCGTGTCGGTATACCCTTTGGCAATCCGGCTCATCACGCTGGAAGCGCGTTCGCCAGTACGGTATGCCTTCATGGTTTTTACTAGGTAATTTTTGCTCAAACCAGCGATGGACGGTGTGCCTAACCCAGAGCTATATCCGTCAGTGCCGTGGCAGGAAGCGCAGTTGTTTACCAACATGGCGGCTTTAATGTCGGTACGATCTTGGCGTTTGAAACTGACGACGGTACTGTAGGCAGATGAGCCAGACGTATTCACAGCTTTGACACGGTATTCGTAACTAATACCTACGCTCATGGCTTTATCAGAGTAACTGACGGCATCGGTTGGTAAGGTGGCTAATACACTCCAACTGCCTGCATTTTCGCGCCGTTCCAGCACCATATTGTCTTCGTAACTGCTGTTATCTTTCCAGGTCAAATCCACATAGCTGTTGTCAACCAAAGTGCCTTGCAATTGTGACGGTGCATTGGGCGGTAATACGATCTTATCAGCTTGCCCACTGCAACGTGTGCCATTGACCGCTAAATCGATAGGCGCAACATTTAAACCATTGAGCGAGCCATTAAAGCCAAAAGATATACTATTGTTTTGACGGATAATTTTATTTGAATCAACGTTAGCCGCAGTGACTTTATCACCCGTTTGAGCAATTTGTGTGTTCCAGCCGTTTGTAACGACTTGCCCTGTGGGCATCGTCCAAGTGGTTTTCCAGCCATTCCACGGAGCACCCGTATTTTTAATGTCTACTGTTCCTGTAAAGCCAGTATCCCATTGTGTTTGTATTTGGTATTTCACTTCGCAAGAAGGTGGTGGTGGTGGTGGGTCAACTTGACCGCTGCACTTCACACCATTAAGTGTAATATTGCCGGGAATACGGTTTAAGCCTTGATGAGAACCGTTAAAGCCAAATTGTAAATTGCTGCCTGCTGCTACGGTTTGATTCCAGCCTGCATTGGTGACATCTACGTGGCTAGAGTTTTGTTTTGACACACCATTCCACATACCTGTAACTTGTTGTGCATCCGGCATATCCCATGCCACTGTCCAATTGCTGACTGCATCACCTGTATTTTTGATGTTGACATCTGCGGTGAAACCATCCGTCCATTCAGTGACTAAGGTGTATTTGACTTCACAGGCAACTACGGGGGGAGGAGGTGGGGCTGGATTGCCTGAACAGAGTACACCATTGACAGATACATTGGTGGGAATCGTATTTATACCTGAGTGTGTACCATTAAAGCCAAATTGTACGCTGCTATTAGTTGCAACAGCACCGTTCCAACTGGCATTGGCGACTTTAACAGCAGAACCTGTTTGCGAAGAAACACCATTCCATAATCCGGTTATAACCTGACCATTTGCCATAGTCCAAGTAACAGTCCACGTTTTCCACGCATCACCTTTATTGGTTAAGGTGACATCACCGGAGAAACCATTACTCCATTGATTAGGAATTTTATAGTTGACTTGGCAGGCAGTAGCTGCAAATACAGAATGTGGCAAAAAAATGAAAACACAGAAAATCAACGTGAGACACCACGTCGATAAGCCTACCCAGTTGGGTGATGGTAAACATCCATCTGCCCGATGTTTTTTATTCATACTTGATTCCCTCGCTTAGTGCTAATCAAATTAGCACGATGATGAATCTAGTTTATGACTAAAACTTTTTCAACTAAAAATTAATAGGTGGTATTACTATTTTTTAGGAGACTGTATTTATATACCCAATAAGATAAGTAGGTTATTAAGCTAAGGGTATAAAAAGATAAGCGATTTCATCACTAACCTCTTTATTGTTTTGAGCTGGCGGTGTAATGTTTAGTTGACTAGTCAAGTAAACCTAAGAGGGAGGTAACGACGATGTCTATGTGGAAACGCCACTCAGTGGCAATTGCAACCTTGGCTGCAACTGTTGCAGCAACCCCAGCTATTGTTCAGGCAGATAATGCCGCTCCGCGCATAGTTGCACCGCGTATTGGTGGGATTGCGCACGTACTGAAGCCGGGAATGTTGGTGAAAGTAGCTGACAATGTACCGGGCAGCAAAATCATCAAGATTAAAGATGCGGATGTGCGTGTAAGCAAGGAACAACTTTCAGCGTATGATGCTTTGTCACCGGAGTTGAGAGCGAAACTGGGTGCACCGAAAGACGGTTCAGTATTGAGTGCCAACGAGCTGAATAACTTGAAAAACAAGGAATTCAGCACCGTAATGTGCCCTTGGTAAAGTAATGTCTGCCATTGCCTGATGGGATGATTCCATTAGGCATTGGTTGCTAGCGTGATAATGATTTATAAAAAGGATGCGTTTATGCCTGAATCCGCCGCTTTAAAATGCTCAGAATACGTTGCGCAAGCACGTCATGATGCCATTCAAGGCATTTATTCGTGGGTGCAAGATTTACCGCCTGAAACACAAGTATCCTTGCAACAAGCAGGGCGTTTAGCCCGTATTACGCAGTTAACATTTATTGACGGTTATTGGCGTATCCGTGAAACGACACGGTTAATCTTACAGGCGATTGATGCTTTAAGTGCGCGGGATGAACACGCCGCCGCCGCGTTTTGGATTAAGCATTTGAGCGAAGAATCAGCGCACGATGCGGTCATGTTACAAGATTTGGCACGAATTTTCGGCAGTGAAGCAGCGGCACAGCAGGAATTGGCAAATCATCCCGTTTCGCCACCCGCAGCAGCAATCAGCGGTTTCTTTGATTGGCAAACACGCCACGGTAATCCACATTTATTGATTGTATTGCGTGATTTTCTGGAAAACTTTGTGACCGAAATGCGCCCAGAACATGTGCAGCAAGTGCACCAACTGGTTGATAGTGGTACGGAAGTACTGGCGTTACATCAAGAATTGGATACGGAACATGTGCTAGCGTGTGCGGCTTACATTGATGAACATTTCCAACTGCATCAAGTCGGCGAGTTATTGTGGGTTGTGCATTTTATTGGGGCTTGTATCCGTGAAAGCCAAACATGGGCAGCTAATGTCGCAGCAATGGAAGCGGGTGAAGTATAGCGGTTAGTGCCTATTTCCGTTATGCGTGGCTGTCTCGCCATGTTTTGGCGCGTGCGTTACATAACCCGTTGTGGTTGGCGCAAGTTGATAGTGTTACTCCGCTTACACACGCGCAGGTGCGTGATGCATTGCACGTTGAACGCATACGGTTTCTTCAATTTTTAACGCAAACAGATTTCCCCGCATTACTTACATGGCGTTTGCCCGCGTTGGCACGGCGATTGTTTGAGGTAACGGGTACGGGCGAAGTTAGGCTTGCGTCGCATGTGCAGCAGGATCGGAAAGCAAGCAAACAAGCCAGTCGGGTGTGTTTTGGCTATGCGGTGGCTGCCTTGCCACGGTTTGCACCACGTCAGGGTTGGGTTGGGCAAGGATTTGCGCGTTTAACCAGTACGTCAACGGCAGTAAATCCGTTGACACAAGAATATTTGCACATTGAGCCAGATATTGCTGCGTTGAGTCGGGCGAATCCTGCACTAGCACATACGCCATTGTTAGCAGGGGATGATGGTTGGGATTGGTTGGCGCGTGGCTTGCTTTCACTGGGGCAGCAAAATTCGGTGGTTTGGCTTGCGCAGGCGCGTGATCGTGGGTGTGGTTTGGCGGCGGGGGATTTCCAACAAGCTGTGCAATACCAAACCTACTTACAAACGCAGTTACAGCATTGGGGTTTGAACAGTCAGCTAGGGCAAGGGTGGTGGGCAACCCGACTGGTTCACGTTGAACTTGCAGTTCCACAAAGCTATTTTGATTCGGCAATAGCGCAAGCAGCGGAAACATTTTTCACCTGCGATACCGCCGCGCAAACCACCAGTGCATTGCCATTGGTGCAGCGGATTGCGCAATCTTACCCAGAATGCGTTTTGGCGCAGGCAGATGAATTTTGGAATTGGTTAATTTCACGCCATACGCCAGTGCGTCCGCGTTTAGCGCAAAATCAGCAGCAAGTAAAACACTCGGCATTAATGTTAATGCTAAGTAATCAGCAATTACGTGTTTTGGGGTTTGACCCCAGCCCTTTACGTAGTGCTAGCCGTGCACAGCGTTTATTGGGAAAAACCGTCGCTTTTACGGCTGATCAAGTTTATTACCCTTTGGCAATTGCAGAAAATGTGCTGGATAATCGGGTAATACGTCCGGCTTGCGCCGAATATTTAGCGCAATCATTGCCAATGACAGCCGAAACTGAAGTGCGTACAACGTTAATGAATACTGCCATTTGGCAATTGTTTTTACGCGAATTGGCTTCGCCGCGTTATGCAGTTGCACCGGATATTTTACCTTTGTATGCGGATTTTACAGCCGAAACGGTATTTGCTTATGGGCATTTATCGGTATCCGGTGATTGTTTATTGTTGTTTCCCCATTTATTGCCTGCACTGTGTAAAAATGTACAGCATGGTTTGGGTTTAGCAAAGTGGTTAAAGGAGCTTAACCCACGATTTTTAACCGTGCTATGGTTGGATGTGTTATTGGCAGGTAAACAAAGCTGTATTTATACTGCGTGTGGTTTAGGATTTGATTGGTTATTTACACAGCTTGCTAACGTGACTTACCAGCAGGCTGTTGTTATTAGGATTCCGACTGACACAATGATAAAAAGCCCATTAATAGATGCGCAAGGCAATGCATTGGATGCCATGTTTATGTTAAAAGGCTTGTATCCATAGATTCTCAATAAACTCTTTTTCAGATTGCGCCGTTTTACCCATAATGTAACGGGTTAGCCAGCTATTGTGTAAGCACTTGGCAATGAGTAAAGCTAAAGCAGTTTCATTGGGCGTGTATTCTTCCATTAAAGCAGCTTGTTGCAACGGCAAAGGTAATTCAATTTCAGGTAAATGATTAATCTTGTAAGGCTTTATTTCGCTTGTGCACTTCAAATCAATCGTTACACCTGTTAGACCTTGATAAACTATTTGCAATAATGCTGTGCTGATAATATTAAAAGGGGCTGTTTTTAATGCTTGGGTCAGTGTATTTTCATCGTCCTCATGCAATAATGAATAATGTGCTGCTTGCAGCAGTTGTTTAGCTAGAGAACGCCACGTAATTTGTTGTGCAAAACCCGTAATGGATTGCGGATCATTGCCAATAATGTAACTGTCAGTATAATGCTCCAGCCAACTGGATAAAATGTGTTGGGTAAATGTATCTG
>CAZJDN010000032.1:2489-4279 GCA_964544775.1 uncultured Thiothrix sp. | reverse complement strand
CTGGTTCTAGAGCCTTGCAAGGTTTCACGCGGGTCAGCATCAAAATCGGTAGCCGCGTGATTTTCATGTGCATAACCTAAACCTAATTCACTAAACCACGGCGTACCACCCATTGCATACGGTAAAACATAGTCCGCGTGACAAATTTCTGCGAACGCAGCTAATTCATGCGCTTCCAACATAATGGTCTGTGGAATTGCTAATTCATTATCAGGTGTAATCACTAAATATTGCGGCACGGAAGAAGTGATATACTGTGCTGGATATAATCGCCATCGCCGACAATTACCAAAAAGGTAATTGACTTTCCCCAATGTTTTACGAATTTTTCGTGCAAAATGGGTAGTGTATTGGCGTGGATCAGAGCCACTGTCGGCTAAAAAGAGAAAGGTTTTAGCATCGTATTTACGTCGAATATGCCAAGTAGAGCCATGATTCCACAGCAATGGCGTTTCGCCGCTAAATCCTACCGCTTGCTCACCGTAAAAGGGTAAGGCGGTTAGTGTGAATTCGCCCAGTGTTAGATTATCCCACCATGCGAGGGTTTGAATGTTTTCAAAACCTAATTGGCGTAAGCGGAATGCCATATCAAGGCTTACGATACTTTCCCCATCGGGGCAGGGTGGAACAATAAATAACGTATTTGCTGGAAATAATAATAACGAAGCAGGGTCAAAATGATCAGGGTGAGAATGTGTGAATAAAACACAGTGTTGTTCTGCGGGTAAATCTAATATTGATAAGGGTTGCCATGTTTTATAGTGTGTGTTTTTTGGTAAAAAGAACGGGTCTAACCATAAACGAATACCGTGATGGAACAAACTAACACAAGCGTGCCCTACCATCACCAGCGGTTCAGATGCTAAATGAGGGCGAGTATAGGTTTTTAATTGCTGCTTGGTTTTATGGATTACTGCGGCTAATGGTAATGGAATATCTGCTGTTTCAGCACGTAACGCAGCAACGTATTGTTGCGGGTTAGTAGCATTAAGTGGAATAACAGCATGAACAGTATTATTTAAATCACGCAGGTAAAGTTTATGTGGTAAGGTTTTTTCTGCGGGTGGGTGTAAAAATGCGGGGTCTGTTAGTAATTGTTGGTAATGTGCAGTATGGCGTTCAGCTCGTACCGTTTCAGTTAAAGCACGATTATCAATTTCCGTTGAGCCTTCCATCCAATTTTTAACTTGTATAAAGGTTTGAGAATGTAAATCTTGCTGAATCGTGCGTTGAATACGACCAGATAATAATGCGCCATACGGTGTAGTATCACTCCAATCGAGTTGAAGTTTAAGGTAATCTCCAATGCCTGTTTTCATCTTATATCATTCCCCGCAATACTTGGACGCAGTTGATCGCGTGTTTGCTTTATAATAGTCGCTTGGGTAATCGCATCTATTCCCCAAATGTTGAATAAATAATTCAACAACATGAGTGTGCCAGTTAGCACTGGAGAATGAGAGGGTAATATAAAGGCTAGATTATCTGCCTTGATTTTGTGGAATAGTGTTTCGGGTGAATAATGGCTTTGTGCAGGGTAAGATTGCCCAACGGGTTGAGAACGCATTTTTTCAAAACGCCCTAATGCTTCCCATGCTAACCACGGGTCTGGAATAAAAAGTTGTGTAAAATAACGAGTAAACTCAACCCACAAAAACAAATTGTATGGGTCTTTTGCAGGTATTGCTTGTGTAATTGCAGTTGCAGCTATATCGAGAATAACAGCGTAGTTATCGGGATAATGGGCTTGAAGTAATTCACGTTGCGCAAAAGCCGAATCTGCTTCAATT
>CAZJDN010000032.1:0-2389 GCA_964544775.1 uncultured Thiothrix sp. | reverse complement strand
CGATTTGGTAGTTTTCTGTGTAAAGTAATTGTGTGTGAAAGGTATTAGGCATGTATTCACTCGCTGACTACTTGCGTTAAGTGAATTGCGCCGCAACCCGCCAAGGTATTAATGGTTTGAATAACTTGGGTTTGTGCGTTGGAATCATCCCTGAGTTCCTCACCAAAAAAGGCAGCAGTTAATGTATGCAGTGTCCATTGCCCTTGAACTGATAAGAGTTGCACTAATACTTTGGGTAAAGTAAGTGTCATTGCAGGTAATATTAATAGGGCTTGTGTTTCGTGCATTTCAAACGTGGCTAATGCTGTCCACGTAACGGTAAAGCCTTGTTCAAGTGGCAAATCACGAATGGAGGTAATGGCTAAAAAAGGCTGTTCGCGGTACCAATTACTGTAAAGTACGGCGTATTCTTCAAAGCCAGACCATAAATGCAAGGCAGTATTGTGCCAGCGATGGTAAGTTGTGCGTAATTCAGGGTAAAAGACTTCATCAATTAAGGTTTGAATGCGTTCGGGGCTTAAACCTTGCTGATTTTGCCATTCGTGATTGCCTAAGCCAATCAGAAATTCGCGTTGTAATAATTCGGGTGAAATGGCAATGCCTTGTTGACTGTGTTCATTAAAATACGCTGTGTGTAATTGCAATCCAAATGGGTGAATATCAAAACTGTTACCCGGATGATTAATAATGGCATGATTATCGATGAAAAACTGAAAGGTCTTTCGCGCTTCGGTTTCATTTTCTTGTGGGAAACCAATGATGGAAAAGATATGGAAATGAATACCCGCTTGTTGGCAATGTTCCAATACGGGGCGGATATTTTCCACTTTTACCCCTTTATCCATGTGATCAATGGTACGTTGTGATGCAGATTCTAAACCGAAATACAATTTGCGCATTCCAATTTTTGCGAGTTTCTGACACACATCTAAATGAAACCCACTTTCAAAACGGGCATAACCTGTGAAAGCGTAATGGGTTTTTTGTTGAGCAATTAGACCATCGGCAAGTTCATTAAGGAGTTTAGGGGCTAATGCTTCGTCAGTAATCAAAAAGTTTTGACAGCCGTATTGTCGTTCTAATTGTGTAATGTCGGCAATAATGCGTTCAACGGGGCGAATGCGATAGGCTTTACGGCTAATGTGATTAATGTGTGGAATATCGCAGAATTTACAGCGATTAAAATAACAACCTTTACCTGTGAGTATGGGCAAAACAGGGGAGGGAATGAAATAATCGGCTAACGGTAGCCCTGAAAAATCCGGCGTAGGTAAACAAGGTACGTCTTCGACGTGTGTTTGCCCCACAATAACCTGTCCCGTTGCATTTAAATAAAGCAAATTAGGCACATGATTAAAATCGCGTTGTTCAGCTATTGCGGTTAATAATGCAAGTAACGCGCTTTCACCTTCGTAAGTAATAACTGCACGGCAAAAGGTTTGGAAAAACGTCGGTAATACACGTAAGCGGTCGGCAAATTTACTCATTAATGCGCCGCCTAATACAACAAAGAAACCTGCTTCGTGTAACAAGCGGGCTAAATACAAACCCGCCCACCATTGCTGACGATTGGTGATGGTAATGCCAATAAGATCGGGGTTTTCTTGTTTTAAGGCTGGTAATAAGTTGGCTTGCCATTCTTGCGCAAACACATTGCCGTCGTTATTGGCGGTGGTGGCAATTATATCGCGCAGTTTGGCGGGGTCAGCATCGTTAATTTCATAAGTGAGCGGGGTAATTTTCCATTTAACGGCTCGCGGTAAAGCCGCCGCGTGTAATTCCACCGCGAGATTGACGGCTTCGCGTGCCATATTAAATTGATGCGGGTCAAAAAACTGCGTAGGGTTGCGTAATACCTGTGGTGCGGTACTGGCAAGCGTGGTAATGGCGGGTAACAGTCGTAATAAATGCGCTTGACGGGGTGTTAATTCCGCTTTTGCTTTCAGCTTATCGGCAGCGCGGGTAAGTTCGGCAGGTTGTAGGCAATGAATGACGGCTGTTAGGTTTAAATCCCGTTGGCTGACTTCATGCCCTGCGGCTCGTAAATAAGCGGCTAAAGAAGGTAATGCCAACTGCGGTGCTCGCACATCGCCCGCAGGTGGGTACAGTAAAGCAACTCGCATGGTGGTGGCTACTGAATGTTAATTATGAATCAGTTATACAATGATTCTGCGTAAGTCGCTATAGCCAGAGGGAAAGATTTGCTAGGGGGAATGCCGCCTTGAGGATTCAAAGCGGCACGGAGCAAACAATTACAGTTTGTCTGCGTTGTCAGCTAAGTATTCAGCTACGCCATCCGGTGTTGCTTTCATGCCAGCATCGCCTTTTTGCCAGCCTGCTGGGCACACTTCGCCGTGTTCTTCGTGGAATTGCAGTGCATCAACCACGC
>CAZJDN010000031.1:2362-17512 GCA_964544775.1 uncultured Thiothrix sp. | reverse complement strand
TCTCGAAAGCGGGTTCTGGTGCGGTTTATGCAATGGTTCCATTAATCCAACGCCGCTTGACTGGGCAAATCGCAGGTATGGCAGGTGCATTCGGTAACGTGGGTGGCGTGGTATTCTTAACCGTACTGGCAACCACTAACCCACAAATTTTCTTCATGACTATCGGTGGCACTGCCTTAGTGGTACTGGCTTTCGTCGCATTCTTCTTACGCGAACCCAGTGGCACAATGGTTGAAGTCATGCCAGACGGTACTGTGCAATTAATCGAGACGAAATAATGCCAAATAACCTTGCCATTACCCTTGGGCAATATTCCATTGCTGGAGTAAAGCCGCAAAACGAGGACTTTCACGGGGCGTATATTCCCAAGGGTGCTGGCTTGGACAGCAAAGGCATTGCCGTAGCGATTGCCGATGGTGTCAGTGCCAGTGAAGGCGGCAAGGAAGCCAGTCAAATTGCGGTAAAGCAATTTCTGGACGATTATTTCAACACCCCTGATTCTTGGACAGTCAAACACGCTGTTACCAAAGTATTAGGGGCATTGAATCTGTGGCTGTACAACCAAGGTCAACGCCAGTACGCAGGTAACAGTGGGCTGGCGACGACTTTTTGCTGTGTGATTTTCAAGTCGCAAACAGCACACTTATTTCACGTCGGTGATAGCCGTATCTACCGTTACCGTCAGGGTAAAGTGGAATGCCTAACGCAAGACCATCGCGTGCAATTTGGGAGCGAAAGTGCTTACCTATTACGCGCATTGGGGATAGATAACCGCTTGGAAGTGGATTATTGCTCACATCCCTTGCAAGTCGGTGATTGCTTCTTACTCACCACCGATGGCGTACACGATGTTTTAGACACAAACGATTTCCTCAGCGTATTGCAAAACGGTAGCAATGACCCGCAACAGTGCGCTCAAACGCTGGTAGAAACCGCACTAGCACGCGGCAGCAAAGACAATATTACCTGCCAAATGGCGTGCATTACGCAGTTGCCAGAAGCCGATAAGGAAGAATTTTACGGTAATCTAACCCGCTTGCCGTTTCCGCCCGACTTGAAGGCGGGGCATGTCATGGATGGCTATTTGATCCTGCGTGAACTCAATGCCACCTCACGCAGTCAGGTTTACCTTGCGGAAGACACGTTAGATACGGGAATTGGCAAGGTAGTAATCAAAACCCCTTCGCAAAATTTCAACGATGACCCGCTGTACATTGACCTGTTTTCGCACGAAGAATGGGTTGCCAAACGCCTGAATTCACCCCACCTGATTAAACTGGTGGAACAAGCCCAGCGTCCGCGCACCTTTTTGTATAGCGTAGTGGAATACATCGAAGGGCAAACCCTACGTCAATGGATGCTGGATAACCCCAACCCCAGCGTGGCGCAAGTTCGTGCGACGGTGGATCAGATTTCACGCGGCTTACGCGCTATGCATCGCATGGAAATGATTCATCAAGATTTGAAACCGGACAATGTGCTGATTGATAAAAACAACACGCTCAAAATCATTGATTTCGGCTCGACACGCATTGCAGGCTTGGCTGAAATCAAAAGCGTCTTGCAACACAACCACATCGTCGGTACGGCGAGTTATTCCGCGCCTGAATACTTCCGTGGCGAACAAGGCACAAACCGCTCGGATATTTTCTCGCTGGGGGTAATTGCTTACGAAATGTTTACGGGGCAATTGCCTTACGGTGAAATTCAGCCTGAAAAAGCCACAAAAAAGAAATTCGTGTACTCTCCCGCCCGTTGGCACAATCCCGCCGTACCAGATTGGGTCGACGCTGCCTTGGAACGCGCAACCCACCCCAATCCTGAAAAGCGTTACAGCGTTCTGTCTGAATTTGTCGCGGATTTAACCCGCCCAAATTCCAACTTTATTGCTGAAACCCAAACGCGCCCGTGGATCGAACGTGACCCGTTACGCTTTTGGAAAAGCATCGCGCTCATCCAATTCATTTTAATCATTATTTTGGTGTATCAACTGGCACACTAATCCCCCCGCATTAAGCCAAGTGCCACATTCCGCAACTCACTTGGCAAGTGTGCTTTTACTGCTACACAAACCTAAACAAATGTTAATCTTTCCGTGCATTTCTTTAAGCAAATTTTAACTCGCTCTCACCCAGAATCATCCACACAGAACGCAAAAATCTCTCCCTAGAACTCTCACAAAACACCGAAAGGAACATCGCATGAAAACCAAATTAAGTGCTGTATTAGCCTCCATTCTAATGTTGGCAACGCTGGGCGTAACAACTGCACAAGCTGCACCAACGGTTGTAAAACACAAAGTGGTTAGCCATAAAGTCGTACATCACGCACATCGTCATCACCACAAACACCACGCAGCGAAAAAACACATCAGCGTAAAAAAGGTAGTTAAAGTCCACAAATAATCAGCACAGCAACATTCAACGCATCACACGAAACCTTTAGCGAGGAAACTCGCTCGCCCTTATGACAGGATGTCGTAAGGGCACACCTCGTAACCATTACCCGCTACGGCTGAATATAAACCAGCGTATCCACACTTACTTGGCTGAAAAGATCAATAATTTCATCATTATTCATCCGAATACAACCGTGCGAAGCATGTGACCCCAGATTACCTTCCTTATTAGTGCCGTGGAAATAAATCGCCCGATTGAACGTATCCACATTCCCCCCTTTATTCTTCCCCGGCTCTAACCCATCCAAACGTAAAATGCGCGAAGTCACCAAGGCTTTTACCCCCGGTGCTGGCTTGGTGTAGATTTTGGCAATTTGCCCCGTATTCTGTAACTTGTCGAAAATCGCCCCACGCTTAGCCGTGCTGCCAATTTTGGTACTAATGCGGTGCGCCCCTGATGGCGTTTTCTCGCTTTCCGCCCCTGAACCTAAGCCTTTCGCCGCCGTGGAAATGCGGTAAGTGTGTAACAGTTGCCCCCCCGCATACCGATACATACGTTGCTCGCTGTCATCCACGAGAAATACCCCATGCGCGTAATACGCAGGGTATTTATCTTGCAACATGGCAAGCACTGCGGCATGTCCGCCGGAACGGGGGCTAGCTGGCTGGCTGTCGCTATTGTCCACCGTGTTGCTATTATTGTTAGCTGCACCTGCGGTTTTGAGGAAACCACCAAACACATACGCTACCGTATTGCCGTAAGCAATTTCCGCCCATTGCCCAGTGCGTCCTGCCAGTGTTTGCTTAGTCCCAAGAAAGCGCAAAACACGTACTGGTGCATTACGCCCCAAACTACCGACCGATTGCGCCCCCGCATCCGGCTCGGCACGCACGGTTAAAACCGTCGACACATCAACTAACCACGTTTCCGCCGCGTATAACGGCGTGCTGAATACCAATGCCCCACACAAAGCCGTAACTGTTAAAAATTTATTCATAATTCCACTCGCCATTATTTGTTAACTTGGGTTTAGTCCAAAAAATTGCTTCTTGCTTAAAGTTTCCTATTTCCGAATCTTCATCTTTTTGTCTATAGTGATCCCACAACAACGATTAACGAGGTCAGCGTGAAATATACGGGCAACGTGACACTGTATTCCCTACATCGACAACGTGGCGTATTTAGACTGATCCATTCCCTCTTAATTGTCGCTATTGTCGTCGGGCTAGTCGTGCTGTACAAGGGTGGAAAACTTGGTTTTTTACGCGATCTCCCCCCCTACTTCAACAACCTATTGCACTTTAACCGCACGAATAATCACACAGCTAACAATACAAATACCGATGAACCCAGCGCATTATTTCGGTTTAATCAGGCGCAATCCGCCGACGAACAGCCCGTTGAACGGCGTAGTGAAGACAGCAGTTTTGACCAGAATGCCCGTTTCGCCGTACAAGTAGCGGCAGGTTACGATTCGCGCCAACTTTTTGCATGGCGGGATGAATTAGTGAATCACGGCTACGAAGCCTATTTAGTCAGCTTAAGTACAGCGCAAGGAATGCAGTTTAAATTACGGGTAGGGGCATACACCAACCGCGCCGACGCGGAAGCCATGCGGGATAGCTTACGCCGTCGTTACGCGCAGAATTTTGCCAATAGTTTTGTCATTCAAGGCAATTAGCGTTGATTGTGGTGCGCAAACAAGCCGTATTGGAAATTTTGCAACCCTTGATCTGCACAATATTCGCTGCCTTGCATAATGTATGTCGAGGGTAAAGCGGTATTACTTTGTTGGGTCACTAACCCCTGCACTTCCTGCCCACAGCGTTTCTTTTGGCTGGATGTTCCAACCACTGCAACAATTTGCGTGGTTTTATCCAGCCGAAAAACTTGCACTTCCTGCCTGCCGGGGGATTTGATGAAATAACACGGTGCCATTGGTTTAAGCCATTGTGCTGGCGTGTTTCCCACTTGCACTTTACAGCCGCCTGAATCATCCCACAGCACCCATTGCACACCTGCCAGCGTCATTTGATCCGTGACGTATTTTTCAGCTAAACGCTCCGGCAAATTTAAGGTTTGGGTCGACTCTTGCGCGGTTTTTTCCGAACAACCTTGTAACAATAAGCCCAAACAAAGCGTGCCCACACTACGCCTCAATACACTGGCCAAAACCACACCTCCTGCGAACGCTCGAAATAATCCAATGCCCCATCCGCCAGACCAGCCCCTTCCAAAGTCGGGTCAAGTTCACGCCGCAAAATGCCCGTACCATCCCACAAATCAATGTGATCCCCTTGATTGCCTTGCCCCCAGAAATTTTGGAAACAGATGATACCAGTACGCCCTTTGAATGCTCCCCAACTGACATTGCGCCGAATTTCCACCCGCCCGAAACGTTCAGGGTGGCTACGCAACCATTCCGCCACTTCACGAGCGCGTAAGGTATGCCCTTTATGCCCACGATACCAACAGGTTGAACGGTCATAACCGTGCAATAACTCACTACGGGCTAAACACGTTCCCATTAAAATGGCGCATTGATTATCAAAATGCGGGATACCTGCTTCATCCCGACAGGGAAAGGTTTCCCCTTCACTTACCGTTGGGTGATTACGCCACAACCGCCGAAAATCAAGCTGCACGCCCTCCGTAGGTAGCGTCGCCGTTTCAACCGGATGCGGGTTTTCTACCGCCTCGACAGGGGCGACTGGAACAGGCGTTGGCGGCGGGGTGGGTAACGGGGGAACAGTGGGGGTGGTTGGTGGTATCGTCGGGGCAGAGGGGGTTGCACTTCCCCGCAACCATGCAGTTAGACGACTCCACAGTGATGTACTGGCTATTGGCATTACGCTCTCCTTGCTAAAGCTACCTTAAACTATAGGAAAGAATGGATTATTGAGCCAGATCAAGTTTCTGTTACGAATCTTCGGGCATACTCGCGGCATTGATTCAACGATCTTCCGAAGAGGGAAACACAATGTTAAGTTTTGATTACGGTCTTCCAGCAGCAATCGTCATCGCATTGATCGTGTGGGCTTGGTTTAGCTTTTTCTCCGTGGTTTTCTTCGGTTAAGCATTAATCACCCCAACCGCTGAAGATTACTGTTCCTCGCTTGTAAGAGGAATGGGTTTCTTTTATCCTTACCTTTACAATAAGTGTTTAAAGGTAGGTAGGTTATGTTGCGTTGGGACTTTGGTATTCCAATGGTTATTGTTATTTCGCTGATCGCATGGGCATGGATAAGTTTCTTATCGGTTGCTTTCTTTAGCTAAGGTAATAGCCAATAAAAAAGACCGCCAACGCGGTCTTTTTTTATGCTGGCAGGAAAAGGGGATGCTTACGCCGCATCCAATACGGCTAGGCGTAGTTTTGTCACGGCGGCATTTTCCAACTGACGAATGCGTTCTGCCGAAACCTTGTATTTATCTGCCAAGTCGTGCAACGTTGCTTTGTTTTCCACCAACCAACGGCTAGCTAAGATGTCCTTACTGCGCACATCCAAACTGTCTAATGCCGTTTGAAAACGTTCGCGGGTGTACGTATCCCACTCTTCCGCCTCTAATACATCCGCTGGATCAGCCGATTCTGCGGCAAGGTATTGACTAGGCGAAAAGCTGCTGCTGTCTTCGTCATCTTGGTCTGGGCTTAAATCAAACGCAACATCGTTGGCACTCATGCGCTTTTCCATTTCCAGCACTTCGGCAGTACTTACCCCTAGGTCAGTTGCCATTGCTTGTGCTTCTTCGTGGTTTAACCAGCCCATGCGCTGTTTACCACTGCGTAAATTGAAAAACAGTTTTCGTTGTGCCTTGGTGGTAGCAATTTTGACAATTTTCCAGTTACGCAGGATGAATTCGTGGATTTCAGCCCGAATCCAATGCACGGCAAAGGAAATCAAACGCACATTCATTTCAGGGTCGAAACGTTTCACCGCTTTCATTAGCCCGACATTGCCCTCTTGGACTAAATCGCCTAAAGGTAAGCCGTAACCGTTATAACCCCGCGCCACTTTCACCACGAAACGCAGATTATGCAAAATCAGTTGGCGAGCGGCTTCTAAATCTTCGTGGTATTTCAGTCGCTCTGCCAATTCACGCTCTTGGTCTGCGCTTAATACAGGGATAGCGTGGATCGCATGGATGTAACTTTCCAGATTCCCTACCGGAACGGGTAAGGTTTGTCCTCTCAGCATCAATGCGTTGGTCATTTCTGGGTAGTCTCCTCAGTTAGCTATGTTTTTATGTTAGCACTCTACGCATTAGAGTGCTAATAGCCTGTTTAGTTTCCCGTTATTATTTGTTGGTTCATTCCCAGTTATTTTTAGCATACTATCCTCTTATAACAGCGCGTAATCGGATAAGCAGACAATAATAATGAACCGCGAAGACCAAACTCTGATCGAGAAAATAGAAGGCAACCGCTTTTTAACCGCAACTGATCGCCAGATGCTGATTGATCGGTGGAAAGATGCCAATGAACGCTTGCAACAAAGTGCGGGGGCTACACAACAGCTTGAAAACAGACTGCAAGAACAAGACAAGCGCATCGCCCTGTTGGAACATTCCCTGATTGAACGTGATCAACATTTGCAACACAAAGAGCAACTGTTACACGACAAAGAAAACCTGTTGCAAAGCACGCATGCGATTTTGCATGACCGCGACCAACAAATCCAAACACGGGATGCTAGCCTACAACTCAAAGAAAACGCGCTGCATGACCGTGACCAACTGATCCGTGAGTTAGAAAAACGGGCGCGGGAAATCGAACAATTTATTCACCAAAAGGAAAAGTTCATCCTCGAACGTGAAGATCAAATTCACATCCGTAATCGCCGCCTCCAAGAAAAAGACCACCAGCTTGGCAAACGTGACCGTGAAATTGATAACCGTGACCAGCAAATCCGTAAACGTGATACGCACGTTCACGAGCTCAGCCAACAACTATCAGAACTCAACCGCTGGCTAAATGAGCAACAACAACGCATTTACACGCAAGAACACTTAATCAGCGAACGCAACCGACACTTATCCGAACGTGATCGGCAGCTTCAATTACGCGATGAAGAAATCCAACACCGTGACCAACGTTTACGCGAAGTCGATAAGTTATTGCAACGCCGCGACGATAGCCTAACGGAAAGGGATCAACAGTTACGCCAACGTGATTCCCTATTACGGCGCAAAATCGAACAAATTAGCCGCCGCAATGAACAATTGGCAGAACAAGCCCGACTCTTACACGAAAAAGATCGGCACACACAAGAACGCGAACAATTGCTGCTGCAATACGGGCAACAACTGCAAGAAAAAGACCAATACGTTGCCAGCCGCGACCAGTTACTGACCGAACGTGAACAGCATTTACAACGCCGTGATGTGCAGATTGCGGCACAATTTCAACAATTGCAGGAACGCGATAAAGAAATTCAAGCGCGAGATCAGATGCTCGTCACACTGCAAGAACACATCATGGCATTGGATGAAAGTTTACAAGAGCAGCAAAAGCGCATTGATGTACACGGCGTACACGTCACGGAATTGCAAAACCTGATCTTGCAGAAAGATCAACGCATTGCAGAACAAGCGCGGTTACTGGCAGAAAAAGACCACCTGTTAGTGGAAAAAGATCAACTGTTACAACAACAAACCCAGCAGTTACACACTAGCGCGACGCAACTGGAAAACAATACCAAAGCATGGCAAACCAAAGACCAACATATTGCCACTTACAGTCAACAATTACAGGAACGAGAACAGCAATTGCTTCACCGCGAACAAACCGTGCGACTGCGCGAAGAACACATCATCGAACGCGAACGCAAACAATCAGGGCGAGAAGCTGTCGTAATTCAACACATTGAAATGCTCACGACACTCACCGAAAAGCAGCAAGAACAAGCCGCGCATAACATGCCTAACGAAGCGTATGAGCAAAAAATCCAACAACGCGATAAAGTCATCGGTTTAAAAGACACCATTATTGCCCAACTCAACCAGCAACTGTTACACAAGGAAAAAGCCTTACAAAGCCGTGATGCCATGCTGCATAAATTGGAACAACGCATACTCCAGTACAAAGAGACCGCCTAAATATCCCTAGTGCTTGCGAAACATCATTTACCGACAAATTCCCAGCGGCTCATAATGCGACATCCCCATACGCAAAGGCAGCATTTTATGAAAGAACAACAGGTCACACGCCTGATGTACGGTTTGATTATTGTCGGCTTAGGTTTGGCATTGGTTGGTGTTGGCTTGGTGATTTTTACCGACATTGTAACCAACCAAGGTGTACGTGGCATTGCGATTATTGCAGGCTTGATTGCAGGCGGATTGTTTTTATCCATTCCGGCGAAAATTTACCTGACCTTGCAACTCATGAAGCGCAATGATGCGCGGATAAAAGCCATGCGCGAACGCGGCGAAATACGTTAAACAAAAAGCACTGAATTTACCCACAAAAAAGGCTGCACACGGCAGCCTCTTTCGAGCAAGACACCTTTATTCTTGCGCATCAACCGCTTTGCTAATGCCCGGTTCATCCGTTGCATCAATTTCAAACGGGTCAGCTTTCATCGCTTCTTTATCATCTAAACGGCGTTTGAAACTGCGGTAAACAAACCAGTCTACACTGAACCAACGCCCTGCACCCATGAAGAACAACGCCAGCAACAAAATGAAATACAGCACATAGGCTTCGGTTTTATTGTTGGTAACGTCGTTGTAACCGTGACCCAACACCAGATTTTGCAGCGTTGTTGCCCAGTTTGCATCGCCTAAAGACAGCAAACCTTGTACCACTACCATAAACATCAGTGCCAAAGCCACCCAACGTACAGCGAAACCCAATACCAGCAATACCGCACCAACCAATGCAATAACGCCTAACAAAACAACCAAGGTTTGTGCTGGCATTCCTTCAAAAACGGTATTGTGCATTGCATCAACACTGGCTTGGAAGGCTTCTGTATTCAGCCAAGTCAGCGGATTCCACACCACGAAGTCGGCACTTGAAAACAGCCCCAACATATTCACACCCGCAACCCACAGAATCGGCGCAAGAAATAGGCGAATCGCCAACGGTGCTAAAAAGTCAAAAACACGCATCCATTCGAGGCTGAAAAAGCCAACAAGAAATTTCATGGAACAAGCTCCTCGGAGATTTGAAAACACGACTAAAACAAATCCTACTGATACGCTAGTTTAATTAATCTTCAGCCGCTAGATTTGAATGCCTATATTGTGGCACAGGATGCCAACTGAATCCAATGTGAATCAGTTTTAAGCGCGGCAATCCAGCCGATGTTCTGCCGTCATAAAGCCAGCAGAACAAACAAATAAATTAACCTAAAGCTGCCGATGAACGTAACGGGGCGGAATAAACACAGGCTTTCCCCGCTTTACTGGCGCGTACTCGTTTGACGATACTTTGCGCATCTAAACCACACGCTGCAAGCTGTTCTTCGCGTAAAGCATGATCAACGTAATGGTCTGGCAAACCTAAGTTTAATACCGCAACTGACAATTCGGCTGCATTTAAAAACTCATTAACTGCACTGCCAGCCCCACCCATTACCGCATTGTCTTCCAACGTAACCAGTAAATGGTGCGACTGCGCCAATTCGCGGATCATGACCTCATCCAACGGCTTAACGAACCGCATATTGACCAACGTTGCGTCCAAGGCTTCCGCCGCCGCTTGCGCTTCGGGTAATAGCGAACCAAACATCAACAATGCAATGCCTTTGCCTGCACGCAATTTCAACGCACGCCCTAAAGGAATTTCGTGCATGGCGGTTTGCGGTTCAACCCCGATACCCTTACCACGCGGGTAACGCACAGCGGTTGGGCAATCCAAACGGAAGGCGGTATACAACATTTGCCGACATTCGTCTTCATCTGCCGGAGCCATTACCACCATATTCGGCACACAACGCAGGTAACTTAAATCGTAATTCCCCGAATGGGTTGGACCATCCGACCCCACCAAACCCGCACGATCAATCGCAAATACCACGGGTAAATTTTGGATGGCGACATCGTGTAACAACTGGTCGTAAGCACGTTGTAAGAAAGTGGAATAAATCGCTACCACAGGTTTCAACCCTTCACATGCCATGCCTGCTGCTAAGGTAACGGCGTGCTGTTCGGCAATCCCCACATCAAAATAACGCGCGGGGAAACGCTCAGAAAACGCCACCAACCCCGAACCTTCACGCATCGCAGGGGTAATTCCCACCAAACGCGGGTCTTGTTCCGCCATGTCACACAACCATTGCCCAAACACTTGGGTATAAGTCGGCGTGGATTTTTTACCGCTGCTAACCAACCCCGTTTGCAGGTTAAACGGCGTTACCCCATGATAAGTACACGGGTCTTCTTCCGCAGGTTCATACCCTTTGCCCTTTGTGGTCAATACGTGCAGTAAACGTGGGCCTTTAATCTGTTTCAGGTTATTCAGTACCCGCACCATTTCTTGCACATCATGCCCATCAATTGGACCAAAGTATTTAAAGCCCATTTCCTCAAATAATGTACCGGGTAACACCATGCCTTTCATGTGTTCTTCGGTCAGCTTGACCAGCTTGGATAAAGAACGGCTGTGCGAAAGGGCTTTTTTGCCACTTTCACGCATGGTCGAATACATACGCCCCGACAATAAGCGCGTCAGGTATTTGCGTAATGCGCCCACATTCGGCGAAATCGACATTTCATTGTCGTTCAAAATGACCAATACATCCGCGTCTAAATCACCCGCGTGATTTAAGGCTTCATACGCCATGCCTGCGGTCATTGCCCCGTCACCAATAATGGCAACGGCTTGGTAATCTTCCCCCTTTTGCTTGGCGGCTAAAGCCATGCCCAATGCCGCCCCGATGGACGTGCTGGAATGCCCAACCCCAAACGTGTCGTATTCACTTTCACAACGCTTAGGGAAACCGGACAAACCGTCTTTTTGACGGATTGTGCCCATTTGTTCACGCCGCCCAGTGAGGATTTTATGCGGGTAGGCTTGATGCCCCACATCCCACACCAACCGATCACGCGGGGTATTAAACACATAATGCAAGGCAACGGTTAACTCCACCGTACCCAAATTGGACGAAAAATGTCCACCACCTGTTGATACCGAGGCAAGCAAAAACTCGCGTAATTCTGCACACAATGCAGGTAATGCACTGACTTCAAGACCGCGTAACTCAGCGGGGGAATTAATTTGCGCTAGCACCTAACGATGCCCTCCTCAGCAATAAAACCGTATAGCAATATCATCATTATTCAGCGGTTAGCGTAAACGCTTTACCGTGAATTCAGCAATTTCACGTAGTGCATTCGCGGATTCACCAAACATATCCAACGCAGCAATCGCTTCCGCATGTAAATCGTGTAATTTCGCTTTCGCCGCCGCCATGCCAATAATGGAAGGGTAAGTCGGTTTACCCGCAGCTTCATCTGCCCCACGGGTTTTACCCAAGGTTTGGGTATCGCTTTCCACATCCAAAATATCGTCCTGCACTTGAAAAGCTAACCCCATGCATTTAGCAAAATGGTCAAGCTGTTGCGCATAACGGGCATCCAGTGCCTCCACACTATACGCGGCTAACAACACGCTAGCGCGGATTAATGCCCCCGTTTTGTGGATATGCATATTTTCCAGCTCCAGCTCGGTCAATACTTTACCCACCGCAGCCAAATCAATCGCCTGCCCACCAACCATACCCCGCGAACCCGCTGCTTGTGCGAGTAACTCAATCATGCGCAAGCGTTGTGCAGGGGCAGCGGCTAATTTCGGGTGTGTTGCTAACAACTGAAATGCCAAGGTCTGTAAAGCATCGCCCACCAAAATCGCCGTCGCTTCATCAAAGGCTTTATGGCAAGTCGGTTTTCCCCGTCGCAGATCATCATCATCCATCGCGGGTAAATCGTCGTGTACCAAGGAATAAACGTGAATCAACTCAATCGCCGCTGCGGCAATGTCCAAATGCGCCAACGGAATGTGCAAAGCCTCGCCTGCGGCATAAACCAACAGCGGACGCATCCGTTTACCACCGTCCAACACCGCGTAACGTAAGGCTTCATGTAAACGTGCGGGGTGTGTTGATGCAGGTGGTAAAACTTCCTCTAATACCGTTTCAATGCGGTCTTGCCAACCTTGCAAACGGGTACGTACATTCAGCATTAGGCATCCCCCACGGGTGGGAAATCGGTTTCCAATCCCGTCGCTGACAACAATTTGACGCGCTGTTCCGCCGTTTTTAACGCCGCTTGACAAAAACGGGTTAATTGCACCCCGCGCTCGAAAACGTGTAAGGAATCATCCAACGACAACTCACCGCGTTCCATGCGCTGTACCAAGGCTTCTAGCTCCGCAATCGCCGTCTCGAAATCGGGTTGTTGCGCTACTGTTGTGTCAACTGCTTTCTTTCTCGGCATTATAAAAATCCAGCCTCTTGGGCATAAATAGCGGTAGTAAAGCGTAACTCCCGCGAAGGGGCAAGCCTAACCGTCAATGTTTAGGGAACTTGGCAGAAATACACTAGACTAACGGGCTTACACTTTCTTGTCAGGGAGATTTGTTAAATGCCCACGTTAACTCATAAAACGCTGCGTATTTTACTACTAACAACATTAACCAACTCTGTCGCATGGGCAGAAATTTTACAACCCCAACCCATGCCAATGGCGCAACCGATGGTAACAGCACCCGCCCCCGTGCCACCGCCGCCAGTCATGCCGCAAGTATCACGCGCAACGTTTACTTCCGCCATCGCAGGGCGCGAACCCACGGATCAACTCACGCGCATTCCGGCGGGGCAGCAAGTATTCTATTTTACGGAATTAACAGGTCTACAAGGTCATGTCATCAGCCACCGCTGGGAACGCGATGGTCATTTCCAACTCGGTTTACAATTTCCTGTGACGGGGAATCCTTGGCGGGTGAATTCCAGTAAAAGCCTTTCCCCCAACCAAGCAGGCACATGGACAGTCACTGTGCAAAATGATGATGGTGTTATTTTACGCCGTGACACCTTAATCGTTGACCCACCTGCGGCTGTTCCAAACCCAATAGCAACACCACCCGCCTTACCACCTGCGGCGATGCCTTTACCGAACGTTGTGCCACAACCGATGCTTTCCCCCTTGCAAACACCCGTACCCCGAAGCAGTCCTTTACCTGCACCCGCAGTAACAGCACCTGCAATGCCGATTATTCCACCGCCTGCACAACCACTAACCAACATTCCACCCGAATTAAAGCGCGACCCATCTGCTCGCCCCACAACCCCTAGTGAAAGTAGCAGTAACCCATCTAGCACAACATCCGCTACAAACACTAACAACCAAGCTGACACCAGTAGCGGCACAAACAAACGCCCTTATTGGGAATCACTGTCACGCTAGCACCAAAAACAACAAACGGGCTGAAACGCCCGTTTGTACCTTAAGACCGCAAAGTTTGTGTTAGAAATTACACAACACCAAGGTAAATTGAATATCCCGTTTCACCTGCTTACCACGATCCGCCATCATATCCGCATCCACAAACCGCAGCGTGAAGCGTTGTTTCCCCGCACTAATTTCTGGGTAACAATCGGTATCCGCAGGCAATTCCACCCGCAGCATTTGATACGGGCGGCGCGATTCCAAAGTAGATTGGAAGAAACCATCCTTACCCACTTCTGCACGGCGTTCACCAATCTCACGGATAATATTCAGGATTTCACTGGATGCAGCATTGGCTGCTACGTAGGGGGCTGCCCATTCGTTTAAATCGTGTAAACGGGCTTCAACGGGTTGATCTTGCCAATAATTAAACAAGGGAATGTCGAAACCGTTAATCCCCCCCGGTAACGACGAACGTTGACGTAGATTATTGAAAAAAACATGATTCTTTAGGTGTTGCCCCAATTGACCACGCTGCTGATACAACACATCGCTGTGGTAATTGAGTTTTTCCAGCACCGTATCCATCCGTGCCACATCAACATCATCGTTGCGCAACAATAAGCGCACCGATTGCCCCATGCGGTCGATTTCTTTGAGAATTTCGCTTTTAACATCAAGGCGAGCGGAAAGATTATACAAATCCAATAACAAGTGCAGTGCCGCAACGCTATTAGCGGGATGCGTTCCGCCTGAAACATGGTATTGAAAACGATCCATCAACAATTCCAAACGCATCAAGAGACGAATCTTTTCATTGAGCGGTTGTTCGTAACTGATCATGCGGTGTCCCATTGTGAAAGGCTCAGACAGTTGACGAATGTCTTCGCTAAAGGGGTGCTTGTAGATAGCCATAGGGTAGTGCTCAGCAAGGGTTATCGGCTTTATACCAAGAAAAGCACGAAAAAATCAACTAAGTGCCGGAAATTGCTAAGTATTTCTTATGTAAAACATCGATTTTGTTATTAAACTCAGCAATTGTGCCGCTATTCTGTAGTATATCGTCCGCGCGTTGCAAGCGTTCAGTGCGAGAAATCTGCACTTGCATGATGGATTCCACCACATCAACGCTGCTGCCATCACGTTGCGTTACCCGCTCACGCTGCTGATCAGGTAAACAATCCACGACCAATACCCGATCAAATAAACGCACGTAATCTTTTTCAAACAACAACGGTACATCCACGATCACATACGCAGAACCCGCGTGTTGGCAGTCATCCATTTCCCGCAGTATGGCTTTTCGTATGCGCGGGTGTAAGATAGCCTCCAATTGCTGCAAACGCTGGGCATCACCAAA
>CAZJDN010000031.1:0-2262 GCA_964544775.1 uncultured Thiothrix sp. | reverse complement strand
CAAACACAAAAAGCCAGCTTAGAAAAACTGGCTTTTGGAATTTGCTCAAGCGTTTCGTCGCAATTAAGCGGCGGCTAATGCTTTGATGTGCGCACTCAGGCGGCTTTTGTGACGCGCTGCTTTATTTTTATGAACAAGACCTTTGTCTGCGATGGAATCGATGACAGGTTCTGCTGCTTTATAAGCTGCTAATGCTACTTCACGATCGCCCGTTTCAATGGCTTTCAGGACATTTTTAATTTGAGTACGCAGGCGTGAGCGCATATGGCGATTTTGCATACGACGTTGTTCGCTTTGACGTGCACGCTTTTTGGCTGAAGCTATGTTAGGCAAGGGTATTCTCCCGAAAAACCAATCCGAAAAACAAGGCGCGTATTGTGCAGGAATTCGAGTCCAGCATCAACACCTTATACCTAAAAATATTTACTGAATATGACCGAGGATACCGTCTAGCTCGTCTAAGCTATTGTACTCGATGACCAATTTCCCTTTCCCACTGCGATTGTAACGAATCGCAACTTTCGCCCCCAAAGTATCTGCAAGGCGTTGTTCCAAACGCACCACGTCGGGAGCAGGTTTAAATACTGGTAGAACTTTTGCGTCCGCATGGGCTAACAGTTGTTTGACCAAACGCTCGGTATCACGCACGGACAATTGCTTTTGTGCCACCTGTTTAGCGGCTTCAACTTGCTGTTTTCCCTGCAAAGCAAGCAATGCGCGCGCGTGCCCCATTTCCAATTGCCCAGCGTCCAACAAGGCTTTGGTTTCCGCTTCCAAATCCAGCAAGCGCAATAAATTACTCACAGAGGCACGCGAACGCCCAACCGATTCGGCGGTTTGCTGGTGCGTCAAACCGAATTCTTCAATCAAACGCCGCAACGCCCCCGCTTCTTCCAAAGCGTTTAAATCTTCGCGCTGAATGTTTTCAATCAGCGACATAGCTGCTGCCGCTTGATCAGGAATTTCCCGTATCACCGTAGGGATTTCTAACAAACCCGCTAATTGCGCCGCTCGCCAACGCCGTTCGCCTGCAATCAGTTCGTATTCACCTGCGGCAACTTTACGCACCACAATGGGCTGAACTAGCCCTTGCGCTTTGATGGAATCGGCTAATTCTTGCAGAGCATCCGCATCCATGCGAGTGCGCGGTTGGTATTGTCCGGGACGAATGCGTTCAATGGGCAATTTTTTAAGCACGGAATCATCCGCAGACTCGGCGTTATTTCGCGCTGAACTGAGCAAAATGTCTAACCCACGCCCTAAGCCCGGTTTCTTTACCATGCGTGTTCTCCAGCCGTTGTGCTGCTTGCGGTATCTTTACGTAACAATTCCGCCGCTAATGCGAGGTAAGCCAATGCACCACGCGAGGATTTATCGTAATCCAACACTGACAAGCCGTGGCTGGGAGCTTCCGCCAAACGGATATTGCGTGGAATCGACGTGCTATAAACTTTATCCTGAAAAAACGCGCTGATCTGCTCAGAGACATCGCGTGCTAAATTACTGCGCGGGTCGTACATGGTACGCACCAACCCCATTATGTGCAGATTTGGGTTGGCGGTTTGGTGAATGCGCTCAATGGTGTCGACTAAAGCACTCAAGCCTTCCAAGGCATAATATTCACACTGCATGGGAATCAATACCCCATCTGCTGCGACCAAGGCATTCACCGTCAACATATTTAACGAAGGTGGGCAATCAATCAAAATGTAGTCGTAATTCCCCCGAATCGGCGCAAGCGCGGTGCGAAAATGGTATTCACGTTGCGCTTTATTCATCAGGTTGAGTTCCGCCACCGTGACTTCCGGTGAGCCGGGCACAACGTGCAGTAAACTGTCGGGAATTTTATGCAAAATGTCGGTAATCGGCGCATCACCCAATAAAACATCCGTCAGGGTGGTTTGTTGCCCGTGTTTATCCAAGCCGACTCCGGTAGTCGCATTGCCTTGTGGATCAAGGTCAACCAATAATACCCGCCGTTTCATGGCTGCTAGCGATGCCGCCAGATTTACACTGGTAGTCGTTTTACCCACACCACCTTTCTGGTTTGTCACTGCTATCACTTGCGTCATGTCATGCTTCTCGCTGCAATTCCAACAGATGCCGTTCTGCCGCTAAACGGGGTACATGCAAAAGGTGTTTTGCCGTCACTCGCCAGCCCGTGGGCAATTCCGCCAATTCAGATTCGGGGTAACGCCCTTTCATCGCGTAGAGGATACCACCTTCACGCAGGTGAAGTCCGGTAAAGGTAACAAAATCAGC
>CAZJDN010000030.1:15653-17615 GCA_964544775.1 uncultured Thiothrix sp. | reverse complement strand
GATGCCACGATTGCTTTGAAAACAGGTTTAAGTGCCGAAGCGGTGCAACGGTTGCGCGGTAATCCAGCGTATTAGTGACTAGATTGTAATTTTAGCCATGCTAACAAGGTTTTGTTTAGTGCATCGGGTTGTTCCATTGGTACTAGATGCCGCGCATTGGCGATGACTTGCAATTCAGCACGGGGAATCGCATCGACCATTGCCTGTTTTGCCGCCACGGGCGTGTAGTCTTGGTCGGAACTGACCGCGAGTAATGGGCAAGTAATGTCCTTGAGTTTGGCGCGAATATCCCAGCCCAACAAGGATTTTGTTGCACGGAAATACGCCCACTTGTCATTGCTGGCAAACTGCCGTTCGGCTTGAGCGCGTAATGCCGCTTGTTCGGGTGCAGGGAAGTTCATTTGCGCAATCTTTTTCCCCATGTACGCACAGCCAAACCATTGAATAAACAGCAAACGACTCCAGAAAAAACGCCGTGTTTGCCAATTATTCACAACCACCGCAGGCGTGGCATTAATTACCGTCGCGCTGCGTAAACGTTCTGGGTAACGGGTAGCAAATTCCAGCGTGATCATACCACCCAAGGAAAACCCAATCAGGTGTACCGCATCACACTGTAACGCATCTAACAAACCCATGACATCGGCAGCGTATTGCGTAATGTTGTAACCCGTTTTGGCTTTGGTGGTTGCGCCGTGTCCGCGTAAATCCAGCGCAATCACGCGGTAATGCGGGGCTAATGCCTGAATTTGCGGTTGCCAATCTTCCTTACACGAGCCTAAACCGTGCAGCAATACCACGGTTTCCCCCGCGCCTTGCTCGCTGTAAGCCAATTGCAGATCGTTAATGTGTGCTAGCGGCATGGTTATTCCTTATTTGCGTTATAGCCCACGCGCCCATTCGGGGCGTAAGCGTACACGGCTTGGTTGATTAATTGCCATTTCCACCGTTTGTAGCAGTTTATCTTTGTCCTTGTTTAGCACGCCTTTGAGTACCAAATAGTTGGAAGCGTGGTCACTGCGGAAGATGGTTTTTTCCAATTCCAAGGTGGTAAGCATCAGGTGAATTTCATGAAATAATTCCACAGGGGTGAGCGGTTCGTATTGCCCGTTGTAACCTTGTTGGACACGTTCCATGCCTTTGTAAAAGGTAACGACCAAAGTGGCGAGATAGTCTGGTTGCGCTGCATTCATGAGTTGCGCGGAACGAATTGCGTGCTGCTCGGAATAACGTTTGCCACCCATGCCATTGAGAATCATGACCGAACTTTTCATACCCGCTGCTTTAATTTTGAGTAAAGCTGCCAGTGAACTGTCGAAGGTTTCACCTTTGTGAATAGCGGTGAGTACGTCGTTGTCGCCACTTTCGCAGCCGACATACAACAACGATAACCCCAGTTGACGCAGTTCTGCGAGTTCTTCCACGGTTTTATTTTGCAAATTACGTGGTAAACAATAGGCAGAAACGCGCTGTACGTTGGGCAAATATTGCCGGATTGCCTGCATAATGGCGAGTAAGCGGCGAAACGAGAGTGTCATGGCATCGCCATCGGCTAAAAATACGCGCCGAATCGCCCAGTTTTGCGCCGCAACTGTCTGCAATTCACATTCAATATCCATTTGTGCTTTGGGACGGAAACGTTTTTGCGGGTCGGTATACATATCGCAAAAAGTGCAATGATTCCATGAGCATCCGTTAGTTACTTGCAAAATCAATGACTCCGCCTCACTCGGCGGACGAAAAACAGGCTCAATATAGGGCAGGGGGTACATTTTAAATTTCCTCTGTGCTTGCCACGCCTTCCCACGCGGTTTGGATAAATTGCCCCAGTTGCACAAACTCGGTTTCGCGTGCGCTGCCGCGTCGCCATGCAAGCCCGATTTCGCGGTAATGGTTTTCCGCTAATGCCCATAAGTTGACGTTTGTGCCTGCGAGCAACGGTGAGCCTTGTACCATTTCCGG
>CAZJDN010000030.1:0-15553 GCA_964544775.1 uncultured Thiothrix sp. | reverse complement strand
CGCAGGCAATGCCCGTCTTCTAGTAACAAAATGCTTTCGGCAGGAAGGCTTTCAAAGGTGTAAGCCGTCGGTGTAGTGTGTTGCGTATCCGCCCGACAAGCTAGTAAAAAGCGATCACGGAACAAGGTGTGCAATTCCACATTGCGTAGTGCGTAGGGTAGGGCAATGATGATGAGGTCTAATTCCCCGTTCATGAGTTTTTCGTAAACGCGCTGGGTAATGTCTTCCGTCAGATATAAGCGCAATTGTGGGAATTGTTGCCGTAGCTTGGGCAATACACGCGGCAGTAAAAAAGGTGCAATGGTGGGAATCACCCCAACCCGTAATTCACCCGTTAAGGGGGATTGGTTGCTGCGAGCCAGTTCCACCAAGTTCTCAATAGCGCGGATACAGTGACGCGCTTCGGCAGCGATTTGCTGCCCAACGTGGGTTACGGTAACGTTTTTGTTGGTGCGATCAACCAGTTGCACTTCGAGGGTGATTTCTAATTCACGGATAGCGGTACTGAACGCGGACTGCGAAACAAAGCAGGCTTCCGCCGCTTTACCGAAATGTTCATGAGTCGCTAACGCCACGAAATAACGTAGCTGTTTTACGGTTGGCAGGTTCATGGCAACCTCGGTGTTATCGGTTTTAATGCTTACCGTTTAGATAATATTCTGTTTTCTGTATGAAAGTATAATACTTTTTACACTTTATGCCTGCGCATAATGTAACGGTCCACCCCGAAATGGTGCGAAACCTGTGCCAAAAATGACTCCTGCGTCCAATAAGTCTGCGTCTTCAACAATGCCTTGTGCTAAACAGGCTTTGGCTTCGTTTACCAATGGGTTAATCAACTTGGTTTGTAATAGCGTGCGGTTGCCATCCCACGCGCTGTGTTCTTGCGGTAACGGTTTACCATTGCGGTAGGTGTAAAAACCTTCGCCACTTTTTTTGCCCAATTTGCCTGCTTTGGTCATGTGGTGCAGGGTAAGTGGTACGTCAAGTTTGAGCTTTTTCGCTAAAATATCGCCAACGTGCTGGCAAATATCCAAACCCACGGTATCGGCGAGTTCTAACGGCCCCATTGGCATGCCAAAGTCCCGTGCGGCTTGGTCGATCACCGTTGCGGGAATGCCTTGTTGTTGCAAGCGAATGCCTTCGAGCAAATACGGCATCAAAATACGATTGACCAAGAAACCGGGCGCACTTTTAACGGGCAACGGTAACTTATCGATATGCCGGGTAAATGCCAGTGCGTGCGCCAAAATGTTTGCGTCGTAATCATGCGGGTCGAATACCACTTCCACCAACGGCATTTTGAATACGGGGTTAAAGAAATGTAACCCCACCAAACGTTTCGGGTCGCGTAATGCGCCAGCAATGTCTTCCAACGGAATGCTGGAGGTATTGGTAGCAAGAATAGCATGGGCTTGCGCTTTGGCTTCCACCTCGCGGAACAGTTGCTGTTTGGCGGGTAGATTCTCGAAAATGGCTTCGATGATTACATCCGCTTTACTCACCCCGTCGCCGTGCGGGTCAGGGATGAGCCGATCCAACGCGGCTTGAATGCTGCGTGTATCCTTCTTGTAATGCTGTTGAAACGTGGTTTCAGCGCGTGCGACCACACGGGCTAAAGCATCCGCATTTTGGTCTTGCACGCTGACCCGCAACCCTTGCAGCGCACACCATGCCGCAATGTCGCCGCCCATTGTACCGCCGCCAATAACGTGTACGTGTTGGGGTTGGAAGCACGCTTTATCCCCCAAGGCTTTCAACCGATTTTGCAAGAAAAAGACCCGCACTAAATTGTGTGCTGTTGGAGTTTGTGCAAGGCGAGCGACGGATTCGGCTTCTGCTTGATACAGTGCAGTTGTATTACCGCCATGCTTTTCCCACAAATCGATTAAGGCGTAAGGGGCAGGATAATGTTCAGCCGCAGCGTGCTGTGCAACTTGTTGGCGTAATTTAATGCCAAGTAATTTACGTGCCAGAAAAACTTGATTAATAAGTTGCAAATAAACAGGCGGTTTGCGTTGTGCAGGTTGCTGCAAAATCGTTTGCACCGCTGTGTTGTGTAATTGCCGTTCTGCCACGCAATGATCCACCAAGCCCATCGCATACGCAGCTTGGGGGCGTAGCAATCTGCCACTGAGCATGATGTCCATTGCGTTAAGCACGCCAATCGTGGCAATGGAACGCACCGTCCCACCAAAACCGGGGTGGATACCCAGTTTCACTTCTGGCAAGCCTAAGCGTGTATTGGGGTTATCACTCGCAATGCGGTATCGCATGGCTAATGCCAGTTCCAAGCCGCCGCCTAAGCAAAAACCGTCAATCATGGCGAGGGTCGGGAAGGGTAAATCGGCAAACTGTTGACAGACGTTTTGCCCTTTGTGGATAAAATTCAGTGCTTGGGATATAGCGGTAAATTGACTGAAATGTTTAATGTCTGCGCCAGCAATAAAACCTGTATTTTTACCCGAATAAAGAATCAAACCGCGTGGGTTTTGTTGAATGGCATCGCGGCAGGCTTGGGCTAATTCGTCGAGCACGGCGGGGGAAAGGATATTACTGGTTTCGCCATTGACATCCAGCTTTAACCACAGAATGTTGTTGCTGTCGGTGCTGAATTGCAGGTGTTGGAATGTGTTCATGGGGCAACTCCTTCCACGAGCATTGCACCGCCTTGACCGCCGCCAATGCATAAAGTGGCAATGCCGCGCTGGGCTTGTTTACGCCGTAATACGTGTGCGAGGTGCAGCACTATCCTTGCACCACTCGCGCCGACGGGATGCCCCAAACTGATGCCGCCGCCATCAATGTTTACTTGCGCCGCGTTAATTTGTCCCAACACAGATTCCAGCCCTAATACGTGTTTGCAGTCATTATTCTCGTTGAAGGCTTGTAGGCAGGCTAACACTTGCCCGGCAAAGGCTTCATTTATTTCCCAGTAATCAATAGTATCAATATTTAACCCCGTTGCGTGGAGTAATTTCATGCTCGCGTGTACTGGACCTAAACCCATTTCGCTGGGGTCTAATCCAGCCCAAAATGCGGGGTGGATTTTCGCCAAAACAGGTAAGTGGTATTTTTCCACCGCTGCTTCACTGGCTAACAAAACGCACGCCGCGCCATCGGTTACTTGCGAACTGTTACCTGCTGTTACCAACCCAGTAGGTTTGTCGAAAATGGGGCGTAATTTCGCCAGTTTTTCCAGCGAGGAATCTGCCCTTACCCCATCGTCAAAACGTACTACCGTACCAGCGTGCGTACTCAAGGGGACGATTTCTGCATCCATTGCGCCTGCTGCCATTGCCGCGCTCAAACGTTGGTGGCTGCGTAATGCGTAAGCGTCCATTTGTTCGCGGGTAATGCCAAAGCGGTAGGCAAGTTTTTCCGTCGTTTGCCCCATGCTCAAACCCACAATGGGGTCGGTTAAGCCACGTAACAAGGCAATCACGGGGGCGAAATATTGTGCTTTCAGCCGCGTTAATTGCCTGAGTTTGGCTGGCAAGGTTTTCGCCTGTTGCCAATCTGCCAGCCATGCCACCATTTCAGGGCGAAACAGCAACGGCGCGTGGCTCATTGCTTCCGTACCGCCTGCTAAAATGAGATCGGCGTAACCGTGCGCAATATTGCGGCAAGCGGTATCAATCGCCTGTAAGCCTGATGCACAGTTACGTTGGACAGTAAAAGCGGGAATTTTATCCCCACAACCTAAACGTAAAGCGATAATTCGAGCGATATTGACTTCATCGGGGGTAGGCATGATGCAGCCGAAGATAACTTCATCCAACGCACTGGGGGAAAAGGGTTGGCGTAACAACAAGGCACGACCCGCGTGAACCGCTAAATCACTGGCGCGGAACTCACCCGCTTTCCCCGTAGCGCGAAGGAACGGCGTGCGTGCGCCATCAACGAGAAAAACCGTCCGGCTCATGGGGCTTCCTCCTTCGGTCTTGTCTGCCGACTCGCTTATTATTGGTTTTATATTCCCCGCTTTCAGCAGCTTACGCCAGAAACCTTCGGTTTAGTGGTTGTTTTATTTGCCGCCCAACAGACAAACGCACTAGAACGCCCGATAGGGGGCTGTCTCCTTAACCCATCTTTACAATTAGGTGGGATACACTTCAATGGCATCAAGCGAATATTTTTTACATAACAACACGGAGTAGTTATTTTATGTACGGTATTAATAGCGTTAGTTCACTGGGTTCAAGTTGTGGCTGTTCAGGTACATCGGGCAGTTCTGCTGCGCAATCCCCTTCTGCTAGCAGTGTGCAAGAATTCAATCGTGCTATGAATGGCGGGAAATCTGAACGTAATAATGGCAGCAGTAATAATCAGTCAGGCAAAAGTGACAGCAGTAATTCGCAGGACATGCAAAGTATGTTGCTGCAACTGCTGCAAAAATTGCTGGAGGCCATTCAAGGCGGCGATAACAGCAAAGTGGCGCAAACGGGTAATTCCGCTAGCAATCAAGATGCCTCACAAAGCAACGGCGGCAGTAATGCCTGCTCATGTGCTTAAGCACGTAGTTTAAACCTCGCCCTCGCTTAAGGCGCAGCACCCCTGCGCCTTCTTTTCATTTACCGCGCCACATTACTGTTTTGCCCTGCCGGATTTTCCCCTATACGCTGAAAGTAATCCGCTGGAAAATCATCCACTCGAATCGCATTGAGTGTTGCTCGTCGTGCGGCTAGTAATTTTTCCACGCTAAATGCATCCAGTAAGCCTGCGGCTTTGGCGGCTTGAATTGCTTCGTCGCTATTGTGCGCAGTCAATTTACCTGCTTTTTGCCATTGGTGTAATTGCCGTTCAAGATCGGCTGCTGCAATGGTTTTGTGGAAAGCGTCTTCGATCCGCCCCATGCGGTCTTGCGGGTCATTGGTAATGAAAATACCGCGTGTTAAGCGTTCCCGCGTTGCGGACGGCTCTAACGCCAGCTTTGCTACGCGATGGATCAGCGCGTCATTCGGAGGGCTAAACGGCTTGCCGTAAGGGAACATTAGCGTGCGCAAAATACGCGCTAACCACGGCATCGGTAGGTTATGCAATGCGGCTAGCATGGCTTGTTGAGCGCGATGAATGGTCAAGGTACAAGCGTATTCCAATAACGGTAAATCGGCTTCCGGTTCGCCTTGTGCTTCAAAATGTTTGAGCGTAGCGGAACACAAATACAAATTCGCCAGAATATCTGCCATGCGCCCCGATAGGCGTTCACGCCGTTTCAAATTCCCCCCTAATGACAGCAAGGCGAAATCGGCAAGCAGGGCGAAATTACTGCTCAAACGGCTTAAGTGGCGGTAATAATGGCGAGTGCGTGGTGAGCCAAACACGTTAAACAGTGCGTTAGTTAACCCAAACCACACACTGCGTCCAAGGTTGCGTAACGTATGCCCCATGTGCCCGAAGAATGCTTGGTCAAACGCCGCCACATCTTCCGCTTGGGCGGCATTGATTTCACGCAGTAAATACGGGTGGCAACGCATTGCCCCTTGCCCAAACACAATCAGCGAACGGGTGAGAATATTCGCGCCTTCCACCGTAATGCCAATCGGGATGGATTGATACGCTCGTGCGAGGTAGTTGTTGGGTCCCATGCAAATACCCGCTCCGCCAGAAATGTCCATTGCGTCATTCAACAAGCGGCGCATCCGTTCAGTAAGCTGGTATTTCAACAAAGCCGTAATCACTGCGGGACGTTGCCTTTGTTCGATGGCGGTTGAGGTTAAAATGCGTCCCGCATCCATCAAATACGTGTTGCCTAAAATACGGGCAAGGGGTTCTTCAATGCCCTCAAAATAGCCAATGGGTAAACCGAATTGTTGCCGAACTCGCGCATACGCTCCGGTGTAACGGCTGGCTAATTTCGCCGCACCCGTGGCTAACGCGGGAAGAGAAATACCACGCCCTTCACCCAAGGCTTCCACCAGCATTCGCCAACCTTTGCCTGCGTTGGCTTGCCCACCGATGAGCCAATCCATTGGGATGAATACATCGCGCCCACGGTTAGGGCCATTCTGGAACGGAATGTCCAACGGGAAGTGGCGATTACCGATTTCTACCCCTTTGTGTTGGGTTGGAATCAAGGCGACCGTAATACCAATATCGTCGCGTTCGCCCAATAAGTGTTCTGGGTCATACAGGTGAAAAGCTAGACCAAGTAATGTCGCAACAGGACCTAGCGTGATGTAACGTTTTTCCCAATTAAGGCGAATGCCCAGTACGTTTTTCTCGCCATTAAATTCGGCACGGCACACAACTCCCGTGTCGGGAATCGCGCTGGCATCGCTGCCTGCTTCGGGGGCAGTTAAACCAAAGCAAGGAATTTCACGTCCATCCGCTAAGCGTGGTAGGTAGTAATCTTTTTGCGCAGGCGTACCGTAACGCAACAGCAATTCCCCCGGTCCTAAGGAATTGGGAACCATTACCGTAACAGCGGCGGTAATGCTGCGGCTGGAAATTTTCATCACCACTTCGGAATGTGCAAGGGCTGAAAACCCCAACCCCCCGTAGCTTTTAGGAATAATCATGCCAAAGAAACGGTTTTGCTTGAGGAATGCCCAAATTTCTGGCGGTAAATCGTAGCGTTCGTGGGTAATGTGCCAGTCATCTAAACGGCGGCAAAGCTCTTCCACCGCACCGTCCAAAAAGGCTTGTTCCTCAGTGTTCAGCTTGCTGATGGATAGGTTGCGTAGCCGACACCAATCCGGTTTGCCGGAAAAAAGTTCGGAGTCCCACCAAACGTTGCCACTGTCCAGCGCGTCCTGTTCCGTCGGTGAGATCGGTGGCAATTGGCGTTGCAGGAAATGCATAATGGGGCGGCTGATGTACTGATGGCGCAGGTCGGTCAAGCGGCTCATGGCTTACCTCCGTATGAGTTTCTTGATACCACGGCAAGGTGCGGTAGGCAGGCTCATGTCCGCTATTCCATGCGGGGTATTTGATCACGGTAAAATAAGGCGAATAGTCAAAATCACTCGGCGTAAATAAGCGAAAATTACGTTCGTGAAACAATAATTCCCCGTTAGCCGTATTCCGTACCAACGGCAAAATCGGGTAATGCACTTGTTGAAAGCACCGCGCAATCATGCTCGAACACACAATATGCGTCGGTTGTCCTGCATTATGTTGAAACAAGCTGGATCGCCAACGGCGTGGCAAAATGGCGTAAGGGAACATAAACCGCGCCAAATCAAGCAACTGCCGTACATCATAGCCCATGCCAAGGTGCTCGATAGCGAATTCCACCACTTTATCCGCATCGTGCCACGTTAATCCCGCAGGGCGGCACAAGCGTAAATGTTCCGTTTGGTAAGCGCGTAATGGGGTGGCAATCGTGCCACGCCCTAATAATGACTCAATGACAAGGGGTTCATTTGGATCGCCGTGGAAATGTTCCGCAAGGCGAGCACGGGCTTTGGGGTCACGAATGTCATTAATCCGCCCGACGTACAAGGCCGCGTGTGTCCACGGTGAAAGCACAACGGTTTGAATTACTTTGCTCACCCGTGATTGCCCCGCGAATAAAATCACATCAGCAGGACGGATTTCGCGTTCCAAAAACTCAAAATTGCATAACGCGCTGAAATCTTCGCTGCGAGGAATGGTATTCAACCAGCCGATACCACGTTGCCATAGCCAATCGGCACAGCTAGAAAAGAGGTGTTGGATGCGGGCAAACATAACTGCGCTCCTACGATTGACCGCAGGCATCGCTTGTTAATTTATACGCCTGCGGGAAACCTTATGCTGAGTAACATACTAAGACTTTACGCAGACAGGGGCGATAGCCCTTAGATTTACTGGTTTTATTGCCTGCAAATTATTGCATGGGAGGAAAGGGTAACGGGGGTAAACCGTAATTGGCACGGGCGCGGTCGCAAACCGGATTATGCTCACCGTTTTCGCCGGAAGCCGTGAATTCGCGGCAGGTAGAAGCGCGTAAAGGGTAAATCGCACAGCTTACGCTTTTGCCCACTTCACCTTGTAAGGCTACGCAATGCGGCTTGGCTTGATCCGTGCCTAACATGGCGACACGGTGTGGTGAAATAGCCGCAGTCAAGTGCGCAGGAACTAAACCATTGGGGGATTGATCCGTTTCCCCCCAATAGAAGGATACGCGAAAACTCGCGCAACAAGCACCGCATTCCATGCAAGGGTTCACGTTCAAAATCCGTTTCGGTTATTGCTAATAGTGCTTAGTCTTGTAACTTTTCTTCAACAATGTCCAATAATTTACGGTGCGGGTCTTTACCGCATTCTTCCGCCAGCCCTGAGCCTAATTTATCCATCCACTCTTCGCTGATTTTAGTGTCAGACTTTGCCGCGCTGATGTAACCATCCAGCCAGAAAATCATCATTGAACCCAGTTCTTCATCCTGTGCAATGTCAGTACAAGTTACCGTGCTCATATCAAATTCCCACGCATTCGCCGCAAAAGGAGCGCAGGACAAACACATCGCAAGTAATAGTTTTTTCATGTTGCTTATCTCTTTAGATTGAGTGAGGCTAAACCATAACACATTGTTTGTCTGGTTACTGCAACGTACTGAGAAAATACAACAAATTCAAAAAACTGAGTATCAGCATCGCTAGGATAATTTTGTATTCGATTGCCATTGTTAGCCTCCTTTTTGTTGTATTAAGCTGATCACTAATTCAGCGGAAAGTTCCGAATATAACATGATATAAGTAAATTAATCTGACTTATATCATGTTTTTATAGCCATGATTTGCGGCTAGGGGAAGTTTTGTTCGTCTTCGGGCAATGCTACCAGCGGTGTTGCCAGCACTTTGTCGATGCGTGTGCCATCCATGTCGACGACTTCCAGCCGCCAATTTTCCCAATCGCAATGATCCGTTGTGTGCGGTAAGCGTCCTAAGAGTAGCATGAGCATCCCGCTTAACGTGTGATAACGCCCTTTGTCTTCTTCGGGAACGCTGCGTAAATTGAGACGGTCTTTGAGTTCGGGAATGGGGATTAATCCGTCCAACAACCAGCTTCCATCCTCGCGTTGTACGGCCCATGCATCTTCTTGGTTTTGCGGTTTAAATTCCCCTGCAATGGCTTCCATCATGTCGTGTAGGGTGACAATGCCTTGAACTTCGCCGTATTCGTCGATAATAAAGACCAATTGCCCACCGGAATTTTTGAAGTTTTCCAACAATTCCATCCCCGTGAGGGATTCAGGAACAAACACCGCAGGTTTCATCTGTTGCGTGAGGTTGGTGGGTTCGCCGCGCAACATTTGATGGAGCAATTGGCTGGTTGTTGCAACCCCAATGACTTCCTGCCAATTGCCGCGTACAACGGGGTAGCGCGAATAACGTCCGGTTTCGATACGGCGCAGGTTTTCTTCCAGCGGTTTTTCAATGTCGACGTAAACAATGTCACTGCGCGGTACCATAAAAGAGGCAATTTGCCGATCATCCAAACGGAAGACATTACGTACCATTTGGTGTTCTTGCTCTTCAATTACGCCAGCATCCGAGCCTTCACTGAGTAATAGGTGGATGTCTTCTTCGGTTACATTATTACCCGCGTTGTCTTTTGCGCCCAGTAAACTCAGCAGTAAACGGGTCGAGCCAGACAACAATAATACAAACGGTTTGGTAACAATGGCGAGCAATAACATGGGGCGTGCGACGAAACGCGCAATGCTTTCGGGGCTGATTTGCCCGATGCGTTTGGGGACAAGTTCGCCCAAGACAATGGAAAAATAGGTAATGCTTACAACCACTAATCCGGTGGAAAGCGGGTCAGCGTGGGCTTTTTCCAGCCCCATACTTTGCAGCCATTCGCTAAACGGTGGGCTTAAAGCGGCTTCACCAACGATACCGTTTAAGATACCGATGGAGGTAATCCCAATTTGTACCGCTGACATGAAAAACGTGGGGTCTTCGCCTAAACGTAAGGCAGTGCTTGCGGCTTTATCCCCTTGTTGCGCAAGGTTTTGCAGGCGGGTTTTACGCGCTGCGACCAAGGCGATTTCCGACATGGCAAAGAAGCCATTGAGTAAAATGAGGCAAAGTAAAATTACTATGTCCATGATTAGATTTGCTTTTTACTGAAAGCGCGGCATTATACCACCAGTTTGTCACGGAACATGAAATACACCAAGAGAAACAGCTTTCTGCATGAAAAAGGTCGAGCAATGTTTACCCGACCTTTCTTGTGTACGGCTTATCTGAGTTTAATGGTTACGCTAATAGCAGCAGTTGCAGTATGCCCTTTACCGTCGCTAATGGTGTAATTGAATGTGTCTGTACCTGTTTTTTTACCTGCGGTATAAACCACTTGTTTCAAGTCAGACGTGCGCGTTGCTGTTCCTTTTGCCGGACGACCCAACGCAGAAACCGTTAATGCATCACCGTCTGGGTCAGTGTCATTGTTTAATACAGGAATTGTGACCGTTTGCCCAATGACAACACTCGCCGTATCCGCCATCGCTACAGGGGCTTTGTTGACGGGGGGCGCAGCAGGCGTGGTAACGGATGCATTCGCAGAGCTTTGGGTTGTATTACCGTAACTGTCGCGTGCTTTCACATTGAATGTGTAAGTGGTGGCAGCAGTTAAACCTGTAAGGGAATAGCTTGGTGAGGTAATCCATCCGCTGTCTTTGCAACCTGTGTTAGCAGATACGCAAGTAAAGTAGTAGCTCACACTGGAAGTATCATCTATCGCCGTCATCGCTGTCATATTGATGCTTTGATAGTCAATGGCTTGCGGCGGTGTTACCCAGCCCATTGGATTGGGTGTAGGAGCAGTTGTATCGTTATTGAGCGGCAACGTACCTTGCAGGTTATATTGCCCTAAACTGCCGTAGTCATTGTAGTTAGCACTGCCAACGCCATCAATGGCGAGGTAATACGTTCCTGCTGCTAAGGTGGTGCTAATGCTGGCATTGGTATCATCCGTTGGATTGCTGCTGGTTAGCAGTGTACCCGTTTGATCGTAAAGGGATAATTGAATGTCCAAATCCCCGCCGCGTGTGTAACGTGCTTCCCGCGCCGGAACAGCTTGCAGGGAAACTGCCCCGCCTGTGGTCGCAAAGCTGAATACGTCAACGTCCGTGCGGGAACTGATAATGCCTTTATTTGCTGGGCTGCTGTTGGCTGGATCCGTGACAGGTGTGGTGGAAATCACATTACCGCTTGCATCCACCACTAACGGAGTTGCTTGGCTGGTTTGATTGCCGTGATCATCAGTACGGGTGTTTACTTTGCCTGCAATAATCGCCACATCGTCTTGGGTTTGGTTGGCATCGGGGTATTCGCCTTTGCTCCATTGGCTAACGTTACGGTAATAACCCGTACCCATGATGGGACCCCAGCTAATGTAGCCTGTGCCGTGCCCACCGTAGTAGCTTTGGGTGCTCGTGCCATCGTGCGATAGCCCCATGTTATGCCCCATTTCGTGGGAAGCAGCTTCCGCAACGTAGTCGGGTTGACCATTACCTAAGTTGTTGTAGTAAACCAATGCGGGGGAATAATAGCTGGCGTAATTACTCATACCCCACACACCAACGTAAGCAACCCCACCCGCGCCTTGTGCAGGCATTGCTTGCCCTGTTGCATCGGTATCGCGGGTAATCACAATGCGCCCCACATTAGCCCCGAAACTGGCAGGTAATTCGGTGGTTACATCCACATCAAACGGGGCGTAGTCTTCCGCAATCCGTCGCCAGATTTCGGCAATATTGGCACTTTCGGCATCGCTAAAACCCGCGATACCGTCAAGGTCGTAAGCCAGCGCATTGAGGGTATTCCCGTTGCTATTCCATGCCGTATTGGTAATGGTATGCCCATCAAAATCAAGGTAAATGATCTTGCTAGAGCCAGCTTTACTGTGCAGTTTGAAAGCATCCGCCGCTGTAATGGCTAAAGTAGTTGACGTTATTTTTGTGGGGGTAGTTGTTGTTGCTGGGCGGTAAGTATCTGCGTAGTAAATGCCCCCGTCTTTGTCAGTTCGCAGGTAAGGCAAGTCATGGGTATGGAATTGCATCCCATTCAACCATTTCATGGCTTTATCGCGGTTTGTGGTGGGGAGTTTTTCTAAGTTTTTGCGTAGATCACTGGTAGCAGGCAGATCAGCAATCTTGAAGGGGTTATTACCGCCGTAAGCGCGTCCCTTATCTGTTGTGGCAGCCGATGTCACCCCCGAACTTAATGCCGTTGCAATACTAATGGCAAGTAAGGCAAAACGGAAATGGGTCGTTTTCATGCTATTCCCTCGCGTTCTAGTTGGATATTAATTAGTCTTGTTGTTGCTATTCTATAACTGGAACAATGTCTAGTCATTATTAAAATTAATCATAGCTGAATTTTGTTGAGCGGTGCTGTTCTGGGAGTAAGTGGTTGTTCTTTCTGATAAGTGGTGTGTTTTTCAGAGTAAATGGCAGGAATAAAAAAAGGGCTACCCGTAGGCAGCCCCAAGCGAGGTGAAATAAGACTCAAGAAATGCTGGCTATTCGCTAGGTATTAAAACGTTTCACTGTCTAAACGTTTTTTCATTTCTGCCCGACGTTCTTCCATACGTTTTTGGCGTTCTTCCTGCATTTGTTTGAAGGTAGTCGCTTGTTCGGGGGTTAACAGTGCCGCAATTTTGCCTTCACTTTCGGTACGCAGGGTTTTCATTTGTTCTTGCATTTGTTGGTGCAGTTCGTCCATTTTACTGCGTTGCTCTTTCATAATGGCATCGACTTGGGTTTGCTGTTCATCGGTCAGTTTTAGCTTGTCTTTCAACATTTCCCCCATCATTGCGCCGCCGTGAGGAGCACCAAAACCGCCGCCGTGTCCCCATGCTCCACCAAAACCGCCGTGATCTGCAAATGCCGCAGTGACACCTAAAACGCTGATTAATGCGGTGGCGAGTAATGCTTTTTTCATGATTTATCCCCTTCGATTCAATGTGTTGAGTTCTTTAAGTCGCAGGCTATTTGCCTTGCGTTGAAGTGAATCTTACGCAGGGATTGCGCAGCAATTTTGCCGCAATTGTGCAAAGAGTGTGAAACGCGAGAGTTTATAGGTAGGTATTGATAGTTGTTTCAGCTTCGTCTAACAGGTGTTTCAATTGGGCGTGAAAGTGAGGCGTTGCAATAATATTGATCTGCTGTTGAATAATGTTATCTAACAGACTAACTAATTGTTCCGAAGCGTAAAACACGGCTGTATTTTTCATAAGGTAAGCAGAATTGGCAGCTTGCTCCCATTGTCGTTGCGCTAATGCTCCTAATAAGGTGGTATGCCGCGCATGAATGCTGGGTAATGCGTCTTGCAAAAATTGTTTTGTACCCAGTTGACCTAAACTTTCAATTAACATATCCATATCAGTAAATGCGTATCTTTATAAAGAAAAACGATAACCGCGTTGCCAAACAGTGTGTAAGTAGGTTGCATCTTCGGCTTTAGTATTTGGTTCAAGTTTTTTACGTAAACGAGCAACTTGCATATCAATACGTCTAGCGAAAGGGTTGGAATCGACACCGTATAAGTGTTGGGAAATGTCATCGCGTGTCAGTGTATTACCGCGATGTTGATAGAAAAAAAGTAGCAAACGCGTTTCTGCATTGGTAAGTTTAATCGTGTTGTTACCAGCTAGGTGTAGCAATTCTTGTTCGGGGTCAAACAAGTTGTCGCCTATGCGCAAATGAGGAGAGTTTATTATTGTTTGTGTGCGTAAAAGGTTATGAATACGAATTAATAATTCTTTAGGATGAAAGGGTTTGGCGAGGTAATCACCAGCCCCTTGTTCAAAGCCGTTAATTCGGTCATGGTAACTATTGAGTGCAGAGAGAATAAAAATAGGTAGTTTCGGATGACGTTGTTTAATCCAGTTAATCCACTCTAATCCATTGATTTCAGGTGGAAACGTATCAAGTAACACTAAAGAAAACTGCTTATCACTAACCAACTCACTGGCTTGTTTAGCATTCGTGGCACAATGTACGTTGAAACCATGTAATGCGAGGAAGCGGGCTAGCAAGCCTTGCAATACATTATCACTGTCAACAATTAGAATTTGGTGTACGTTTTGGGTATGCTCAATCATGGTAGTGTGCCTCCCGTACTGGTAGGAGTAGTTGACGTATTATCGCCAACAGCTAGTCGAGCAATGCGTAATGCGTACATTTTTCCATCATTGCGAACGCGAGTTTGGACTTCTACCATATCATTCAAATTCAGGTAGGAGAAATTCATTGGCGAAATAGCTAATGCAGTTTTATCTTCCCACATCGTTGTGGTATCAACTGTTATCATTTGCCCATTAAGGGTAAAGGTTTTTGTGGTGCTATTAATGTCTGTAATGTTGTTTGTAAGGGTTGTGATTGGCGTATGTGTGGATTCTTTTACACGAATCACTTGCGCAATAATGTTGCCATAATTGTCTACAACACCATCAACTTCAATTAAGGCATTCAATATTAGGTCGCTGGTACTTCCTTCCTCAAATTGTGTGGTTGTTTGGGTGATCACTGTATTACCGTTAATCGCAAATAAGGTTGAGGTTGTTATGTCAGTAATAACACCTTCTAATGTCACTTTATTACCTGCTTTTAAGGTTATACCTTTATGACTAGGGCGTACTTCTGATGCAAACATTTGCATATTCGTTAAGTTTTGGTGTCCTTTGATAAAGACGTATTGACCAACTTCCGGCAATCCATTGGGAAAATCTTGCAGAATAGCTCCGGCGTAATTTACAGTTAGATTGCCTACTGTAAAGGTTGGGTTAATATTGCTTACGTGCTGGATTGTTCCTTTGAGTTCTAAGTCAATGTTTGATGCGTAAACATCGCTTAATTTACGGATACTGGTTGCTACCCATTCGTGTTGAGCATTTTGTACTCCAGATACTTCCACCATGTTACCTGTCGTCAGATCACTTAGTTGACTAAAGCCGTAAAAAACACTTAGAACATTGATACGAACAGTTTGACCCAGTATTTCAATGGTTTGATTATTACTGCTTGCGGTCGTAACCGAACCTTGTAGGCTGTGACTGAAGTCTACACGAGTGGCTTTGCCAGTAGTTCCGTCTGGGTTAATGTCACCTTCTACAGTGACGTATTCGCCAATGGAAAAATTCTGTTGGTTGCTGGCAGCGGATTCGTTACGGATCAATTCAGCGGTATCAACGTTATATTCGATCCCATTAACAAAAATGCTACCGAATCCAGTGATTCGACCTGCTGAAATACCAGTTCCACCAATACCGCCGTTATTATTTAGAGCGAGTGTTGTCGGTTTACAAGCGGCTAATAGCCATAACGATAATAAAATCAAGAAAAGTATTGTTTTGGCTTTCATGGCTGTTTGTCCGCTGAATGACTTACTTCGTTGACAGGTTCTTCAAAGAAATAAATTCCAACGCCAGCTCTTACTCGACCTGCATTAGGATTGTGTGGATTATCGTCCCTATCTTGATTGGCTAGCCATGAGTTGAATTTAATTAATAGTTCTAATCCATCTTGATTGACCAGCGCTTTAAAGGCGGGAATGCAGGTTTCAGGCAAGTTGTCGTAACAAACTTTGCGTTGGAAGCGCAGGTTTTGGCGATCTA
>CAZJDN010000029.1:0-18187 GCA_964544775.1 uncultured Thiothrix sp. | reverse complement strand
CTCCTGATTGGGTAATGGGTCAGGCTGGTCGATAAAGGCGACCTGCATTCTAGGCAACAAATATGACAGAAATGTTACATTCGGATGATTATTCTATCAGCAAAATTAAGCCGCCTTTAAATGATTTACCGCAGGCATCGGGCGTTTATGCAAGCTACCTTGTACAAAATGGCGGTGGTAACGGGTATTGAGGTTGTTTACATCCAGCAAAATGAAAATATCCGCTACGTTAAAATCGGGGTCAAGGCACGGTTCACCCGCTACCCACGCGCCCAGTTTCAAATAGGCTTTGAGTAACGGTGGAATGCTTAACTTGGTGGCAGGTTGTGTCGGTAATAAATGTACACGCGGTTTAACGCGCAAGTTGGTGGGGGCAAGGTGGTTACGTCGCGCTTCTTGCATGATGGCAAAGGCTTGCGCACCGCCGTCACTCATACTAATGCTGGCACAACCGAACATGAAATCGACTTTGTGCATTTCCATGAATTGGGCTAAACCCAACCACAACATGCCGATACCTGCACCATTGCGAAACTCAGGGTGTATGCATGTCCGCCCGATTTCAATCGCATTACCGCGTAATTGGGGAAATAAGCCGTGTAGATCGAATTCGTTTTCAGAGTAAAAACTCCCCGCGCGACGGGCATTCGCGGTGGTGAGAATGCGGGTCGAACCAACCACTGCATTGGTATCGGTGCGTCGTACTAATAAATGGTGGCAGTAATCGTCGTAGTAATCACGGTCAATGCCTTCGTAGGCACTTGCTAATTGTGCGCCTTGTTCTTTCGCAAAAATTTCATACCGCAAACGTTGTGAAGCGTAAATATCGTCGGCAGTAGCGGCAAGCTCTACACGTAATAAAGCGGCTTGTGGGCGCGGTTCTGTTGTTACCGTGTGCATGGGTAGACTCCTGATAAGTTTATCCCGCCAGCTTAAAAAGCCGATATAACAACGGTGTGACGCTTATTTTGCAGAATGGTTAAATGCTTAAATGACAGTGTGTGGATAATCAAACTGTCATACAAGCGTAATTTTTCAGTCATTTACCCTGATTAATCTGCGCTGCATAAAAGATTAAATGAGATTTCAATTCATGGCAGCTATTTCCGCAGCACTACGCGATGCAGTGCATCAACATGCGCCAACATCCTTAATGGGGATGCAACAGCGTTTGTTTAGTTTTTGGTTTAACAGCTTTATTTACAACCAGATTTGGGAAGACCCAGCGGTTGATTTACAAGCGTTGGAACTGACTGCGGAAAGTCGGGTGCTAACGATTGCTTCAGGTGGCTGTAATATATTGAATTACCTGACAGCTTCGCCTGCGCACATTACAGCGGTGGATTTGAATCCCTACCATTTATCATTGACACGTTTGAAATTGGCAGCCATGAAACAATTGCCAGATCATGCGGCATTTTATGATTTTTTTGGGTTTGCGGATCAGGAAAAAAATATTAACAATTACCATACTTATATTAAACCGCATTTGGAGGAAGAGGTGGATAGCTTTTGGCAGGGGTGTAATATCCTCGGTCAAAAGCGCATTCACATGTTCCGCGATGGCTTGTATCGTCACACGCGCTTTGGGTATTTCATGCGTTTCTTGCATTGGATTGCCCGCCGTACCCATTACCAGCCGGAAAAGATTTTAACTGCCACCAGTTTATACGAGCAAAAGGTTATTTTCCGGCAACACATTGCGCCATTTTTTGAAAATAAACTGGTGAAGTTGTTGGGTAAATTACCCGTATCTGTATTTAGTTTGGGCATTCCGCCTCAGCAATATAAAGCGATGAAAGCGCAAGGTAATTTGATCCAGCAATATTGCGAACGGGTAGAACGCATTGCTTGCCAATTTCCGATTCAAGAAAATTATTTTGCTTGGCAAGGCTTTAGTCACCGTTATGACCACAAGAAACGTCAAGCCATTCCTGCTTATTTACAAGCCGAAAATTATGATTTGATTCGCAATCAATTGGCGAAGGTGGATACGCATTTAGGTTCGATGATTGATTTTCTGGAACAACAACCCGCGCACAGTTATGACCGTTTTGTGTTTTTGGATGCACAAGATTGGATGACGGACGCAGTATTAACCCGTTTATGGACGCAAATCGAACGGGTAGGGAAACCCGACTCACGAATTATTTTCCGTACTGCGGCGGCGGAATCACCGTTAGAAACCGCATTACCGCCTGAATTGCGTCAGCATTTTGTGTACGAAGCTGAGCGTTCAGCCGCCTTGTTTCAGCAAGACCGTTCTGCCATTTATGGCGGTTTTCATTTATACCGTAAGGTCGATTAAGCATGGATGCAGCACAACAAATGGATAAACAGTACCGCTATCAACGGTACGTTTATGATTTTTCGCGTAAATATTATTTGTTAGGGCGCGATAGTTTATTACAAGAAATTCCACTGGCTGCGAATGAAACCTTGCTGGAAATCGGCTGTGGTACGGCGCGTAATTTAGTCAAATTGGCTTACCGTTCTCCTGCGGCGAAATTGTATGGCATTGATGCCTCTAGCATGATGCTGGAAACAGCACGGGCTAAACTGCAAGGCACGTTATACGAGCGCAATATTACCCTTAAACAGGGGTTGGCGGGGCAAATTACCCATCAGCATTTTGGTTTGGAACAACCGTTTGACCACATCGTTTTTTCTTACGTGTTGTCGATGATTCCACACTGGCAAACAGCCCTTGAACACGCGCTGCAAATGCTCAAACCGGGTGGTTACATCCATGTGGTGGATTTTTCTGATCAGCAAGCCATGCCCGTGTGGTTTCGTAACTTATTGATGCAATGGCTGGATTGGTTTCATGTGCATCCTGATCCGGCAGTGCCTGCGTATTTGACGCAACTGGCGCAGCGCACAGGGCAATTACGCATACGGCAATTGGCTGGGCGTTACGCTGTAGTGGCGCATTACCAGAAAGAAGGGGAAAGCCTCAATGACGATCAATCAGCACAGCCGCAAATACCGCAGTATCTGGATTTCTGATACCCATTTAGGCTCACGCGGTTGTAAAGCGGAATTTCTGCTGGATTTTTTGCAGCATAATCACGCCGAACAACTGTACTTGGTGGGGGATATTATCGACGGTTGGGCATTGCGTAAACGTTGGTATTGGGATGCATTTCACGACCAAATTTTGCATTTACTGTTTGAACGTGCGCAACGCGGCACAACGATTACGTATGTTAGTGGGAATCACGATGAGTTTCTGCGCCCGTTTTTACACCATCAAATCAGCGCAATTCGGTTGGAAGATGAAATCGTGCATACCACGCTCGACGGGCGTAAGTTTCTGGTGTTACACGGCGATCAGTTTGATGGCGTAATGCAATTTGCACGCTGGTTGGCAATCGTAGGGGATTGGTTTTACGAACGTTTGTTAATACTGAATACGCTCTATAACCGTTGGCGTAAGTGGTGGGGGTATCCGTATTGGTCACTATCGGCGTACCTGAAACACAAAACCAAATCAGCGGTGAATTTTATTTCTGCCTTTGAAGAAACGCTGGCGAAAGAAGCAAAAAAACGCCAACTGGACGGTATTATTTGTGGGCATATTCACCACGCCGAAATCCGTGAGATTGACGGCGTGCTGTATTGTAACGATGGCGATTGGGTGGAAAGCTGTTCCGCGTTAGTCGAAGAATGGGACGGCAGTTTACACATTGTACAGTGGGCGCAAACTGAGCCGGATGTTACCCATGCACCCAACCCCGCTTGCGTAGGTTTACCTTATACCCACGAGGTATAAAGCAAACCAAGGGCAGCACACGCGGCGATTACCCGCATAACGTCTTGCTTATATCGCCACAAGGCAACAAATGCCCCCAGTGCAATCAAGGCGTAAAACCATTCAAACTGCCCTGCAAACGGGGAATGACTGGTAGCGTGAGGAAACAATACGTGCCAGCCAAAAAAGACCGCCAAGTTCAAAATAACCCCGACCACCGCCGCTGTAATGCCTGTTAACGGTGCGGTAAATTTCAAATCATTGTGTGTGGCTTCAATCAGGGGCGCACCTGCCATAATGAATAAATACGACGGTAAAAAGGTGAAAAATGTCGCTACACTTGCGCCCATAAAACCCGCAAGCAATAAAGAATCCGCCCCGAACAAGGCTTTCGTCCAACCGCCCACAAAGCCAATGAAGGCAACGACCATGATTAATGGACCAGGTGTGGTTTCGCCCAAGGCAAGACCATCCATCATTTGTGTGCCTGTTAACCAGCCGTAGTGTTCAACGCCACCTTGGTAAACGTAAGGCAAGACGGCATACGCCCCGCCAAAGGTTACAAAGGCGGCTTTGGTGAAAAATAAGCCCATGTCACGTAATGTTCCCGCAGGCAGGAATGCCATTGCCACGAGCCAAATGCTTACGAATGCCAGTAAAAGCCATATCAGCCGAGACAGTTTGAATAACGTATGCGGTGGGGGCGGTGTGTCATCATCAATCAAGGCTTTGCCGTAAGTTTGAGCTGATTTACCGTGTCCGCCACCGAGTTGAAAGTACGCGGGTTTTACTTTGCCCCCAATGTAACCTGCGATACCTGCTGCCAATACAATGAGTGGGAAGGGAATGTTTAAGGCAAAAATCGCCAAGAACGAAGTCGCTGCCAATGCCCAAAGCAACGGGTTTTTTAAGGCTCTTACGCCGATACGCCACGCGGCAAACAATACAATAGCGACCACCGCTGGTTTGATGCCATTGAATAGCCCTTGCACGAGTATCAAATTGCCATAAGCAAGGTAGATGTAGCTTAATGCAGATAAGATGAACAGTGAGGGCAGAAAAAACAGCGTGCCAGCCATTACCCCGCCCCACGTTCGATGCAATAACCAGCCAATGTAAATCGCCAATTGTTGTGCTTCTGGACCGGGTAATACCATGCAGTAATTCAAAGCATGGAGGAAACGTTGTTCAGAAATCCAGCGTTTTTTCTCCACTAAGTCCTGATGCATAATGGCAATTTGACCCGCAGGGCCGCCGAAACTGATGAAGCCCAGTTTCAACCAGTACAAAACGGCTTGCCAAAAAGTGGGGTACGGTGGTGGGATGTCATTCATGCAAAACTTCCTGTGGTAAAGCAATCGGCAATGTTCTTGTACCAATAAGCATAACACGCACAAAAAAATAGGGAGTGGCTTGTGACCACCCCCTTAAATCGTCTCTGTGAGGAGCTAACTTATTGCTTATTTCAAGACTTCAATTGAGACAGGTTTCATGGCTTTTGCCGCAGCGATAGACGCAGCGCGTTCGCTAGCTGGCAGTGCAACCATGCCTTTTTCCGTCAAGTAACCGTCTTCGCTTAACGCTGCATCGCTAGCAAATTCAGCCATGTATTCTTTGATGCCTTTGATTTGATCAACGTGGTTGTTTTTCACGTAGAAGAACAACGGACGTGACAGCGGGTAAGCACCTGTGGAAATGTTTTCGTAGCTGATTTCTTTACCGTTGATGGTGGCTGCTTGCAGCGCGTCACGGTTTTGCTCATAGAAACTGTAACCGAAGATACCAACGGCATCGTGGTCAGCTTCTAATTTTTGCACGATCAGGTTGTCGTTTTCGCCAGCGTCGATGTACGCGCCGTCTTCACGAACCGTTGTACAAGCCTTCTTGAACGCTGCTTCGTCTTTCTTTTTCAGCTCTGGCATACCATTGAACAGTAAGCAACCTTTGGTCATACCCAGCTCTGCCAATGCATCGCGTGTACCAGAAGTGGTTGGTGGACCCATGATAGCGATTTTTACATCAGCCAAGGCAGGGTTCAGCTCTTTCCATGTGCTGTAAGGGTTGGGAATCATTTCACCGTTTTGTCCGGCTGGAACGTCTTTCGCCAATGCCAAGTACAACTCACGTTGTGACAATTTGATGGGTTGTGCTGACTTGGAGTTTGCAATGGCAATGCCGTCGAAGCCGATTTTGACTTCAGTAACGTCGTTTACGCCATTTTGTTGGCAAGTTTGCATCTCACTGCGTTTCATGCGGCGGGAAGCGTTAACAATATCCGGGGAATCAACGCCTGCGCCTGCGCAGAACAGTTTCATACCACCACCAGTACCAGTGGATTCAACTTTTGGTGCTGGCATACCTGTTTTTTTCGCAAATTGTTCAGCAACGGCTGTTGCGAAAGGGTAAACAGTGGAAGAGCCAACGATTTCGATATTGTCACGCGCATGAGCAACGCCAGAAGCAGCTACCAAGCCCAATGCAACTGCCAGAGTGAGTTGTTTCATTCAAAAGTCTCCTTCAATAAATCCGGGATGGATTGGGGCGCATCGTAGGGATTTTCAATGAAACTTTTATGGCATTAATATTAAAAACTTATGACAAAACGAAATCAGGCAGTTACCCATGTTTGTCCTGCATTGGTTTGTGAAATTGATGGCAAGCATTTTGCACTGTAAATCGCTTGTAACTTGTGTAGGCAATAATAGCTACTTAAGTGTATGCGTCTAAAGGTGAGGTTTTACCATGAAAATTGATCAAGCAATCAAGTACATCCAGCAACACGGCTGCATCTGTAAGCACGTAGAACGTGCCATTGCTAAATTGGTGCAAGTTGCCGCGAGTACGCCAGAGGCTTCCGTTACGTTTGGGCGGAAAATGGTGGTGTTGGAAGCAAATAATGGGCGCGAAGTGTTATGTTCGCGTTTTTTCGAGCAACGCTACTAAACCGTGCTCGAATGTTACTCAAAATAAAATTTGCCAAATAATCTCTCTAACTCGGCTTGGGTAAATTGTGACCCGCGCACCACTTTGGGTTTATCTTCCAACTCAGTGTTAGCGGGGGGCAATGTAAGGTTTAAAATTTCAACAGCACGTTCATGCTTGATTTCTGCGTAAGTCCGAAATGGGTAACGCAGATCATTAAAAGAATGCCGCCCTGCTTGAATCGTCGTGAAGGCAATTAATGCTGCTTCACCGTGTAAACGACTGAATGAACAATGGGTTAAACGCCCACGCTCCAAGGCGAAACGGCAGGAAGCATTATCCTGTGTTGCGATTAAAAAAGTGCCAGATAACTGTTGCGTAAGGGATGTCATTAAACCAGCACGTAAGAGGGAATAGGATTGGTATTCATTGGCTAACATGGTATGACACTCATGAGTTGACGCTGTAATGAGTGGCTGATTCTAACTGCGGGTAAGCCTGAATTTTATTAAGGAATGGTTAAGGTTTATGACCTTGCCATGATTTAGTGGTGTTGAAAAAACAACTGATAAAGTGTTAAACAAATTTCAATCACAATCAAAATGACAATGTACCATTCCACGCGATGACTGCGTTGCGCTTGTAATAAATCCAGCAAGGTTTCTGCGGTATTGGAAATTACCTCTAATTTGCGTTCAAGTGCAAGGTGGCGTTCACGTAGCTCAAATTCGTCTTCTAAGCGCAAGTATAAACCTTCTAATTCTGGACGTTCCCACAGTAAATCCGGTTTATCTGCGACTTCTGCCCGCCCGACCATACGTTGTTGGCTGAGCAATGATTCCCCAATGTAAGTGAGTAGCACCTGCATTTTGCGCCCGCCGTGCCCTTTTCTACTTAAATTTTGTGCTAAGGGTTCGATTTGCTCAAACGTTTTGGCAACGCGGGCTTCGTCATCAGAGAGAACAGAGCTACGGGCTAACATTTCTGCTACCAACTGCAAGCGTTGTACAGACGTATCGTGTAACCACAAGCTACCTTGCGCATCGACTCCCTCTAATTTGTTATCGTCGGTGTATAAACTGAGTAATTCATCTTCTGGCCAAGTACGCGGTTCGTGGGTTAGGGGAAGCAAACGTTCCATAAATTGGCTTTCTTGTTCGGCACTCATGCCAAAAAACACTGCAACCCCGTAACGAAATAGCACTGCACAACCACCACCGGGAATTGCAACCGTGAGCGGGTTAATGGCAAGTGTTTCGTCGGCGCGAAACGGTTTGGTGTCAATCCTACTGCCGATAAGAGCCGCACGGATACGAATACTCGCGTTCGTCAAAAAATTTAAGGGTAGATTTCTCATAAGGTTAGCAATGTTTACGTAATTGAATTGACATATAAGGTTAACAGAATAGCAATGCGTTTTGTTTACAGTAATGCGAATAAACCATGATGGAGATAATGCGATGAAATACCTGAAGTTTTCGCTGCTTGCATTAGCTGTAGCTAGTGCCGTAACAGGCTGTAATGGCGGTTCTGGTTCTGCAATCTTGACAGGAAAATTCTTGGATTCTGCGGTTGCTGGTATGACTTACAAATCAAGTTCATGCCCTAATGGTTGTAAAACCAATGCACAAGGTGAATTTTCATACCAAAGTGGCGATACCGTTGAGTTTTTGATCAATGGTGTTTCTTTGGGTAAGGTGACAGGTGGCAGTACTCTTTTCCCTAATGATTTAGTTGGGGATAGTGATGTACTGGGGGATAAAGCGGTACGTTTAGCCCGTTTGCTACAAACATTGGATGCTGATGGTAATCCTGATAATGGGATTGATTTAAGCAGTGCGACTATTGTATCAGGTTGTAAGCTGGATTCTGATACGGCATTAGCCGCTTGTCTTACTAACCCTGCCACGCTTGTTTCTGCCGATGTAGCCAAACAACACGTATATAATACGTTGGTTGGGGCAGGTAAATTAAAATCTGTCGCTTTCGCAGGGGTCGCTGTTCCATCAACGGATGCAGAAAAACGTGCGGTCACAGCAACAACCAAAGCCACTTTGTCAGGGAAAGATTATTCAATTGGCTATAATACGTTAATGCGTAGTGGGCAAACAGTTGGGACAGGTACTTTCGGGCAATTATTTGATTCCAATGGTTCACCATTAGTGGCTACCGATGGTTCGATACGTATTTCTCATGACAATGATTTTGCTTCTTTATTACCGATTGGTGATAAGTTATTCATGGTTTCACATTTTGAAACACGTCCAGCAGCCATGTATTTAACTGAGCTATCACAAAATAAAACGACGGGTGTCTTAACTGCCATTCAAACGCGTAATTTGGATTTTTCAGGCGTTCATGGTGGTTGGGTTCATTGTGCAGGCAGTGTAACGCCGTGGAATACGCATTTAGGTAGTGAAGAATATCCACCAGATGCTCGTTCAGTTAATGCTACTACGGGTTCTATTGATAATGATAGTAACTATTATAATGCAATGGCAGATTACTATAGCGGTAATAAATTAGCCTTGAATGTTTATGATTATGGCTATCAAGTTGAAGTGAAAGTGAATTCTTTTACCAGCACAACGATTGCTAAACATTATTCAATGGGGCGTATTGCACATGAGTTAGGTAAAGTCATGCCTGATAATAAGACCATCTATATGTCTGATGATGGTGGCAATGGCGTTATGTTACGTTATGTGGCAGATAAAGCGGGTGATTTAAGTTCGGGCGAATTATTTGCCGCCAAGTGGACGCAAACCAGCAGTACTAATGGTGGGGCTGCTGATATAACTTGGGTCAGTTTAGGCAAAGCTACCGATGCGGAAATAAAATCTTATTTAGATAGTAAAGTAAAGTTTACAGATATTTTTGATGTGGAAACACCAAATAGTACGACGGGTGTTTGCCCTAGTGCTGCATCTGGTTTTAAATCAATCTACACAGGTTCTTACGGCAGCACAGAATGCTTAAAGTTGAAAACGGGCATGGAAAAAGCCGCATCACGGTTAGAAACACGTCGTTATGCCGCTTTATTGGGAGCAACGACAGAGTTTAATAAAATGGAAGGGATTACTTTAGACCCTGATAGTAAAACGTTGTATGTCTCAATGTCATACGTTGAAAAAAGTATGTTAGATAACGATAAAACCGATTTGGGTGGTCCTAATCATATTAAACTGCCTAAAAACAGTTGTGGTACCGTTTTTGGTTTGAGCTTGGATAGCAATTATACGGCAACAACTATGACGGCGGTTATTTCAGGTAAAGCTGCAACAACAGGCGATGTGGCGAATACCTGTGATTTGGAGGGGATTGCTAACCCAGATAATATTACTTATTTGACAGGTTACAAAACCTTAATTATTGGTGAAGATACAGGTACAGGGCATCAAAACGATGCATTATGGTCATATAATCTTGGGACAAATAAATTAACACGCATTTTAACAACTCCGTATGGTTCAGAAACAACTTCACCTTATTTTTATCCAGATATTAATGGCTTTGCTTACTTAACGGCGGTTGTGCAACATCCTTATGGTGAATCGGACCAAACGAAATTGGTGGCAGGTTCTGGTGATGATCGTGCTTATACAGGTTATATTGGACCATTTCCTGCCATGAAATAAGCACATTTTCATGTTATCAGACAATTGGTTGAATAAAGGGGGGGGGAAGTTTCCCCCCCTGTTTTTTTGGGAATACGATGAAAAAGTATATTTTGGGATTGGTTATTAGTAGTACTTTTGGGTATGGCGAATGTGCTTTAGCAGATTCGCTGATAATGAAAGAATCACCACCAGATTTAACAAGCATGACGCTTATAAACAATCAAGCGGCTTATATTCCTGCACAATGTTACACAAAAGCCGTTGATGAAAAAGGAAATGTACATAACCCTTGTATGGCTTGTCATAAAGCAACCATTGAACCTAATTATCGACAAGACAATGAGTTACAGTTGAGTTATGCATTCTCAGATTATACTAGCCATAATCATTGGTCAAATTTATTTAAAGATCGCACTGAACAAATTAGTAAAGTGACCGATGACTCCATATTGGATTATGTTCGACAAAATAATTATCAATCACACGCATTTAATATTGATTTAGTCGATAAGTTAAAGCATTTACCAATGCCTTGGGATTATGATAAGAATGGAAAATGGTCTGGATTTTATCCAGATTGCTTTATGAATTTTGATCAAAATGGCTTTGATCACGATAGTGCTAATCAGTATACAGGCTGGAGAGCCTTTGCTTATACCCCCTTTCTAGGTACTTTTTGGCCAACTAATGGTTCAACGGATGATGTTATCATTCGTTTAGCTCCAGCGTTACGCCAAAATAATCAAGGGCAATTTGATGTAGCTGTTTATAAAATAAATTTAGCAATCCTAGAGTCGCTAATCCTAAGAAAAAATATTGCTATTGATCCCGTGGATGAAACTCTTTACGGTGTTGATTTGAATAAGGATGGTAAATTAAATAATGCATCACAAGTGACTTTTGATTGGTCGCCTAATCTGGGAAGAAATATGTCTTACATCGGTGCGGCTAAAGCTAAACAATTAAGTGGGGAGTTGCATTTAGCCGCAGGTTTGTTTCCTGAAGGGACAGAGTTTTTACACAGTGTACGTTATTTGGATATTGATCAACATAATCAGGTAACAATGGCATCGCGCATGAAGGAATTACGTTATTCACGTAAAGTGCGTTGGTTAACTTACATGGATTTAAAAAATGCAGCGATTGCAGAAGTAACAGAAAAAGTTAAGTTCCCAGAGCGATTACGGCAAATTATTGGGAATGTTGAAGATGGAATGAGTAATGGTCAAGGTTGGGTTTATCAAGGCTTTATTGAAGATAGACAAGGTGAATTACGCCCACAAACCTATGAAGAAATGACTGCTTGTATGGGTTGTCATGGCGGTATAGGCGCAACAACGGACAGTAATTTTTCTTTTCCCCGTAAATTGGATACAAGTCATTTTCAACAAGGTTGGTTTCACTGGAAGTCAGCGAGGGTTAGTAGGTATTAATGAGCCTAAACTGGCTAATGGTATTTATGAGTACGCAAATTACCTTAGTAAAAACCAAGCTGGGGATGAGTTTAGAGAAAACAAGGAGGTTAAAGATAGATTTTTTGATAAAAATAATCAATTAAAATCAGGGGAGTTAAGTCAATTGCATGAAGATATAAGTCTTTTGTTGTTGCCGACGAAGAAACGGGCGTTGTTGTTAAATAAGGCTTACCAGTTAATTGTAGAAGAACAGAGCTTTATTCATGGTCGTGATCCTGTGATACAAGCGTCAAAGAATGTTTACCAATCTGTTGAGCCAAATACGGCGACAGGTATTAAACAGGTTGAGCCCTAATTTATTTAACAAATTATTAGTAAATGTGTCACCTAATAGTGATAACGCTTGTTTAGTATACGGACTTGTGATGATGAATGAGTTGAGTAGTAAGTAATCATCACAATGACGGAAATCATAAACTTAGTCTGTAGTTATATAAAAAATACCATTACCTGCGCACCAATACTCCAGCCCAACAACACGTTGGGCTTTTTTGTTTTAGGTGTTTGGTTGGGTTATTAAGCGCGAGGGGAGAATGCTAAACGGCGTGAGGCGGGAATAACGGGCAGCAAATTCATGGTGCGCTGGGAATGGCGTTCAAGGCGGGATTCTAAATGCTGTTTTACCATGCCCCATTCGGTATCGAGGATACTGTAAATCGCGGTATCCCGAATTACCCCATCCGGCATAATTGCGCTGCGGCGTAAAATACCTTCTTGTACCGCGCCAAGTTTTTCGAGCGATTGACGCGAACGGGTATTCCGAATATCGGTTTTAAATTGCACCCGTAAAATACCAAACGTTTCAAAGGCATGGCGTAGCAGTAAATATTTGCTTTCTAAATTAACGCCGCTGCGCTGGTATTCACTGGCGTACCACGTTCCACCGATTTCGAGCTTCATGTGTTTGTAGCAAATGTCCCGAAAGCGTGTACAGCCAATCGCTTTATTCGTGGTTTGGTGGATGACGGCGAAGGGCAAATCTGTTCCCGCTTCGCGTAACCGCAGCGCATTGGTAATAAACGTTTCCATGTGTTCGCGTTCGGCAAGATTGCCGTAGAACATGTATTGCCAAATGCGTTCATCACGGGCAGCGTGTAATAAATCAGGCATGTGCCATTCGGTCAGGGGTTCTAAACGTATTTGCCGCCCTTGTAAAACAATGGGTTGTAAGGTCATGACACACCTCCTTACCTTGCCGCTAAATCAACTACGGCGATGCTGCTGCTGGCTAAACCCGCCCCTAAAAATGCCCCAATTAACACGTCACTAGGGTAGTGTAAGCCTAAAATAACCCGCGATAATGCCACTAAAACGGCAAAGGGTACGACCAAGACAAACCATTCTGGGTAATAGTGCAGCAATACCAACGTAAAACTTACCGCGTGCAAGGTATGCCCCGAAGGGAAGCTAAATTGATCAAGCGCGGCAACATTTTGCAAAATAGCACCGTTATAGCGGTAAGGGCGTACCCGTTCCGTGGACGTTTTCAGCCATTTGTAAATAACGACCCCGATCACGGCGACTAAGCCCATGTGTAAGGAAACTTTAACCGCTTCCCAGCCATAAATCGCAGGCAACATCAGCATAAGTACGTACCAAAATACACCATTGCCCAAGCGACTGATGGCGGCGAAGAATAAGCTAATGGGTTTCAGATGATTGATGCGATTAAACAGTAAGCACAGTGGAATTTCACGATCATTTAATTGGTGTAACAGTTTCATGCTCTTACCTCGCGTAAGATGGTTTGAATGGTTTGATGCAAGCGTTCCACGACTTTTTCCCAGCTCAACGTTTGTGCCGTTTGGTAAGCGGCTTGCCCTTGGCGTTGGCGCAACGTGCTGTCTTGCACCAAGTTCACACTAGCTTGAATAAATGCCGCTTCGTCGTCGAGTGTCACCGTTGAACCGTTTTCGCCGTTGTTGATGTATTCCCGCGCTGCTGCGTAATTGAACGTAACCACAGGCAAGCCACTTGCCATTGCTTCTAAAATTACATTGCCAAAGGTTTCACTCATACTGGGGTAAAGGAATAAATCCCCACTGGCGTAATGTTCTGCCAGTGCTATGCCCGTTTGCATTCCCACGAATAAGCAATCGGGGTTTGCGTCTTGTAAACGTTTGCGTTCTGGACCATCGCCGACCAATAAAAAACGGGCGTTAGGATTATGTTGTTGAATAGCACGAAAAGCGGTAAAAGCCAGATCAAGATTTTTTTCTTGCGCCATGCGCGACACAAGTGTTACCAATAATTGTTCGGGGTGAATGCCTAATTGCGCCCGTAATTTTTCACTGCGTCGTATGGGGTTAAATAATTGGGCATCAATTCCACGGTCTAAAATACCCAATTTGGTATAACCATCAGCGTGTAATTGTTGTTGTAATTCACGGGTTGGAACTAATGTAACTAACGTTTGATTGTGCACATGGCGTAAATAACGTTTCGCTAAATTAAAGAAACGGCTTAAGCGGTAATAGCGACTGTATTGATCGAAATTGGTGTGAAAATCGCTAATAACCGGAATACCTAATTTCTTTGCCGCCTTCATCGCTGAATAACCTAACGGCCCTTCGGTAACGATTTGCACAATGTCAGGGCGTTGTTTTTTCCACAGGCGTTTTAGCGCGTGGTATTGGGGGAAACCTAACCGTACTTCTTTGTAAAACGGTAAGGTCAGACCATTAACAAGGTGTTCGTGAAAGCGGATTTCACGGTAGGGTTTTTCGTGCGCTTGTTGGCGGGGGCGAATTAATTGGATGTGGTAATCAGGGCGTTCCTGTAATCCTGCGACTAAACGACTTACCGTGTGTGCAACGCCATTAATTTCGGGCGGCCACGTTTCGGTAACAACGCTCAAGCGCGTAGGGGAATGGATAAGTTGGAACGGTTTAACTGACACAAAAACTCACATCGGTTAGTAGGTATGCTACTGATTTTGCAGTGTGAATGCTGCAAGACGGTGACGTTTTTGTGACGGTTATGTTTAAACTGAAAACAGTGTGGTCGATAAAAAAGGGAGCGCGAACGCTCCCTTTATCCCCTTGCATTAGGTTTTATTTCAACTCATCGACCGCAACAGGTTTCAGGTCTGCGGCGATTTTTGCTACTTCATCACGTTTTGCTTTTGGCATTGGGATGAAGCCTTTGTCAGCTAAGTAACCGTCGTCGCCCCATGTTGCTTCGTTGGTAAATTCAGCAACGAATTCTTTGATGCCTTTAACTTGATCAACGTGCGCGTTTTTCACGTACATGAACAATGGGCGAGAAACAGGGTAGCTGCCGCCTGCAATAGTGTCGAAGGTTGGTTCAACGCCGCCGACTTTAGAGCCTTTCACTTTGTCTGCGTTTTGCTCTAAGAAGCTGTAACCAAAGACACCTAAAGCGTTCGGGTTAGCTTCTAATTTTTGCACGATCAGGTTGTCGTTTTCGCCTGCTTCGACGTAAGCACCGTCTTCACGGATAGTTTGGCAAGCTGCTTTGTGCTCTTTTTCTTTCGCTTCAGCTTCGTCTTTTTTGCCAGCGTCTTTGAGTTTTTTCGCTTCGTCTTTGATAGCGTCTAAAGCTGCAATGCCTTTACAACCGCCTTCCATGACCATTTCAGCAAATGCGTCGCGTGTGCCGGAGGTTGGCGGTGGACCTAAAACTTCGATTTTGGTGTCTGGCAGAGCAGCATTCACTTGTTTCCAAGTTTTTGCGGTGTTGTCGACCATTTCACCTTTTTCGTTTGGAACTTTTTTCGCCAAAGCCATGAACAGGTCTTTCAATGTCAGTTCAAAGGCTGGTGCGCTTTTTGCGTTTGCAATGGCAATGCCGTCGAAACCGATTTGAATTTCAGTGACTTTATCTACGCCATTTTTCGCGCATGTTTCCATTTCGCTTTTTTTCAGGCGACGTGAAGCATTGGCAATGTCTGGGGTTTCAATACCTGCACCAGAACAGAACAATTTAACACCGCCACCTGTGCCTGTGGCTTCAACCTTCGGTGCTGGCATATTGGTTTTTTTCGCAAATTGTTCAGCAACCGTGGTTGAGAATGGGTAAACAGTGGAAGAACCCACGATTTCGAGATTGTCGCGTGCTTGGGCAGCAGTAGCAGACAGAGCCAAAGCCGCAGTAATCGCCAAAGCCAGTTTCTTCATGAGAAAGTCTCCAAAAATTCAGATCAGGAATCAGTCATTCAGTAGTGAACTGCTGCGTACTTTAGGTGAGGAATGTGACAACTTTGTGACAATTTAAAAAAATTTACGTGGCACGCTTTACCTTGTACGGGGGATGCTTCTAATCTTCATCGCGCACTAACAATAAGGGTAGATAATGAAATCATTACGTCGAATACTGCGTTTAAGTCGCTTGGGTTTTCATGTGTTGAACGGCGTATGGTTGACGTTGTTATGCGCTGGGGTCTTGCGCTTGTCGAGTGATGGGGCGTTTTATCGGCGGTTGATTGCGTGGTGGTTGGGGAAAATTCCGCGCATTTTAGGCATCGAGGTTAGCGTTTTCGGGCAGCCCAGTACGCAATCGGTGTTAATGGTTGCCAATCACATTTCATGGCTCGATATTGCTTTATTGGGGGGCGTGGCACAGCCTCGTTTCTTGTCGAAAGCGGAAGTACGTCACTGGCCTGTGATTGGTTGGTTGGCAGCAAAATCCGGCACATTATTTATTACACGCGGTAAAGCAGGGGCAGCCGTTGAAGCGGCAGCGACCATTACGGCAGCGTTAAAGGCGCAACGTTCGGTGTTGTTGTTTCCCGAAGGTACGACTAGCACGGGGGATGATGTACGTACTTACCACGCCCGTTTGTTTGCTCCGGCGTTGGATGCCAACGTACCTGTGCAGGCAGTAGTCTTGCGTTACCCGCGTACCGATGGCTTGACGAATCCGCTTGTGCCTTACGTGGATGAACAATCCTTGTGGGCTAATTTGCAAGGTTTATTGGATGCGCAAGGCATACGGGCGGAAATCCATTTTCTTCCCCTCATTGCACCACAAAATGGCGAGCGTAAGCGTATTGCCAATCAGTGCGAACAACAAACTCGCGCTGTAATTCAAGCCGCATCGCTGGATAAAGAAATGTAAAGTTCTTTACCGTGCCGCGTGGGTGATTGCTACACTGCACCTTTTGGGAAATCTGGATGAAACCAGCCTTACCGCGCTTTGGCGAATTTATTGCCCTTGTCGCCATGCTCATGTCACTGACTGCATTAGCTACCGATGCCATGTTACCAGCCTTGCAAACGATTGGGCGCGATTTGCAGGTTGTGCATGAAAACGATGCGCAACTGATTGTTTCGGCTTTGTTCCTTGGTTTGGGGATTGGGCAGGTATTTTTTGGTCCGTTATCTGATGTTGTAGGGCGTAAACCGCTGGTGTTTTTCGGTTTGGGCATTTTTATGCTGGGCAGTTTGCTGTCTGTGGTCGCGCAGGATTTCCAGCAAATGCTGTTCGGGCGTTTTTTACAGGGTTTGGGGGCAGCCGCGCCGCGTGTACTAACGGTTGCTTTAGTCCGCGATTGTTATTCGGGGCGAGCAATGGCGCAAATTATGTCGTTTACCATGAGTGTGTTTATTCTCGTGCCCATGCTTGCGCCTTCATTGGGGCAGGGCGTATTGCTGTTAAGCGATTGGCGCGGTATTTTCATGGCGTTCTTTGCTTTGGCATTGCTCATTGCGATTTGGTTTGACTTGCGTATGCCGGAAACCTTGCACCCAGAAGACCGTCGTCGTTTAACCATCAGCGATTTTATCAGCAGTGCGCGGCAGGTATTGTCCAATAAAACCGCCATGCGCTATACCCTGACAACGGGGTTTATTTTTGGTGCTTTTGCGGGTTATCTCAATTCAGCGCAACAGATTTTGCAAATCCAATACGCATTGGGTGACAAATTCCCGTTGTATTTTGGTTTATTAGCCGTAGGTGTCGGGAGTGCGTCTTTTACCAATGCGAAACTGGTGATGCGGTTTGGAATGCACGCCATTTCACGGTTTGCGATTACGTGGTTCGTTGGGTTGAGCGGTGCTTTTTTGTTGCTTGCGTGGCAAACGGCAGGGAATCCGCCTTTGTGGGCATTGATTGTGTTTTTCATGCTGGCATTTTTTGGTTTGGGTTTGCTGTTTGGCAACCTCAATGCATTGGCAATGCAACCATTAGGGCATTATGCAGGCATTGGTGCTTCCGTTGTTGGTTCGTTTTCTACCTTAATGTCGATTCCTTTGGGGGCGTACATTGGGCAGGCATACAACGGCACAGTATTACCTTTGGCAATCGGGTTTAGCGTGCTGGGTGCAATCGCTTGGGGCTTGATTTTCCTGAAAAATGAATGAAGAAGCGGTGGTCGTGGTGGCATTGGGAATTGTTACGTTTTGTGCTGAAACCGTCCGGTGCTTCTGTGTTATACTCCCCGCTAACAAAATCGT
>CAZJDN010000028.1:16497-18594 GCA_964544775.1 uncultured Thiothrix sp. | reverse complement strand
GTACACGGCCCGAAAGAACTGGTGGTGATAATCATGTGAGGGATGCGTTACTATCGTGCTTTGCTTCGCAATGAATACACAAGGCAATGCTCTACATCCCCCTTACCCAAGCCACGCTTGATGAGTTATTTCAGTCGAATGCGGCAGCGGCGGTTATTTCGCGCCTGAAAATGGAAGAATTGACGGCATTATTGTTGCTTCAGGGCTTGCCGATGCTAGTGGCGGGAACGAAAACGGCAGGGGATTTATTATTCCAGACCGAAAAAACGCTGGCGGCTTTGATTAAGTTATACGGCAGTTTTCCTTTAGATGAGTTACAGCAAGCGGTAGTAGAAGCCTTGGATTGTGCACAATGCCAAGCAGGGGCTGATTTATTAGCGCAAACCGATACGCAGTTAATGACGGTAGAACAACTGCATGAAAGACTGTATTTAAAGTGGGAGGAACAATGGGTATGGGATTGGGAATATAAACAGCGCGTTCAAACCGATTTCTTTGCCAGTCGTTTATTGAACCAGCATAGTAGCAAAACCCATTTTGTCGCGAAGGAAGAAGAACGCATTCTAAATGTGATTTTATCTGAGCCAAATGAGTCAATTGATATTCAGGGTTATGCGGGAAGTGGTAAAACGTGGATTATCGCGCGTTTAATGGAGGAAATGGATAAAGGCTCGACCTTATTGCTTGCTGAATCGTGGGGACAAGTCGCCGCATTAAAAGCACGCATCCCTCACGTACAAGGAGACACATTCGCTAATATTGCCAAGAAACAGATTGAAAGTGGATTGTTAAATAGCGTAAAGGCGTTAAAAGGTCGCTATGGCAAACAATACGTTATGTCTTATACGCAATTGGCAAAATATTTACACTGTTATGATTTTGATGGTTATAAACGCGAAGTCATTACCAAAGATGCACAAGCCATTGTTAAAACCTTTTGTTTCTCGGCAGATACTGACATTCATGCTGCACACATTCCACGACAAGTTGGGCAATTAACGCCGTTTAAACAAGAAATGTTGTTAATGCTCGCCAAACAGTTGTGGTCATTGGTGTGTATTCCGCGCGAACGTATTTCACTGCCAGTCCGTGATTATCATTTAGTAAAAGCCTTAGCTCTTAGCGGCTTGGGAATACCCAGTGAATGCACGCACATTATCGTTGATGAAACGCACCATTTGCCACCTGTCATCATACAATTATTGCAACAAAGCCCACAGCCTGTGTTTACGTTTGGCGATTATTACCAAGCCTTAGACGGTTTACACCAGCCACATCAATTGGTTGAAACATTACGTAAAAACACCTTAGCATATTCAGTACGTACAGGTGCGAATATGACAAAACTATACAATCAGTTAATTGATTTACACCCGATTAAACCCAGTATTGAGTTCTTTGGCAATAACACAAAAACCACGCAATTAATTCCCTATAAACGCTTTCAAATTCCGCCACAGCCTTGTGCTATCCTTGCCAAAAGTCATTGGTCAGTGTTTTGGATTGCTTACACCTTACATCAACAAGCTGCTACTTACCATTTGTTTGAAAACACGAAAAAAGACCTTGATTGGTTAATCAATAGTGCCATTATGTTTTGTAAGAATCAGTATAAATCGGGGAATTATGCTTTCGCTAATGTTGCTTCGTGGGAAGATTTTGTTACAAAACACAAAGCCAAAGAACCCGCTCTGGTATGGATTGATCGCTTAATTCGTGCTGGTTTTGATCAACAACAATTGCAAAATATTTTACACGCAGCGATACCACAACCACGCGATAATGTTTATCTCATTCGGCGTGTTTGGGATTGCCGTAATGTGGAATTTGATCGCGTATTGCTATTGAATGATGTTATTGGGCAATCAGGCGTAATTAATGATGATTATGCAAAAACCGTTAGCCATATTTACACAGGAATATCCCGCGCAAAACACACACTTTACTTGCCGGAACAAATACACGATTGGATCAACTGTTAAACAGCAAAACCAACAGCAGTTAAGCATTAACCACTGCTGGTTTCATACGTTTTAAATTGCGTTACTGAGATTCTTCTTCGGCACGCAATTTTACGCCTTCGAGGTTTTGGGTAAT
>CAZJDN010000028.1:7557-16397 GCA_964544775.1 uncultured Thiothrix sp. | reverse complement strand
GTTACTGAGATTCTTCTTCGGCACGCAATTTTACGCCTTCGAGGTTTTGGGTAATTGTTCCGGCTTTGCAATCAACCGTTGTCAACAAATCACCGTTCTTTTCAACATGCACACCTGCTTCTTCGGCGTGTTCATCCGTCAAACGATCCACGCCCCAAAACACACGGTACATGTGCTCACCGTTAGGAATATTAACGGTGTAAGACATATACCGCCCAACGCCGTTCCATTGCCAAGTCGTTACATCGTCACGCACGGCATTTAACGCCAGTTCCGGTTTTTTGCCGGGTTTGCCAAAACTGTAGTTAATCGTTTTGCCTGCATCGCAGACTTCGATTTGCTTGCCGCTTTTTGTCGTGCAACGGAATAAGGTTTCACTGCCGCCCGTGCAAGCCGCAAAAGCAGCATTGCTGGCGAATACCATTGCTAAAGCAACGCTTAAATGGGTTCGTTTCATTACTGATCCTCGCATGTTCAGGTTAGAAATGGTCGATTAATTCCAGCACATCACGAAAACGGGTAAAGCCGTGATCACCGCCTTGAAAGACTAATTGATGTGCGTGGCGGTAATAGGCGGCAGCGTCGCGCCAGTCTAAGGTTTCATCCCCCGTTTCCAACATGACCAATAGGTTTTCGGGGTAAGCGGGGGTTAATTGGTCAAACGCGGCTAATGCATCCAAATGCGATTGGGTAAAAGTGTAGGTATTCTCTTTATGCCAACTGGTTTGCACCGTTCCCACCGCAGGTCGCAATAGCAAAGCAGGACGCACCGCTGGATTAATCAGCACCGCTTTGAGCTGGTATTGCGCAGCTAAATGCGTGGCGTAAAACCCACCCAAGGAACTTCCCACCAGTTTCGGCGGCGATGGTGCGCGGTGAATCAAATCGGTCAGCACTTGCATTGCTTGCGCAGGGTGATGCGGTAAATCGGGACAAAGCCACTCGTGCTCGCGTCCGCGCGCCGTTAACCAACGTTGCATTTCCTGCGCTTTGCCAGAAAGCGAGGAAGAGTTAAAGCCGTGAATGTACAGTATCATGCGTGCAGTATAACAAGCCGCCGCCGTTTTGCGCCTGTTACGTTGCAAGCAGGCAAAAAAAAGCCCAATCATTTGATTAGGCTCACCGCCATAAACCCTGACAGACCTAGCTTTTCTGTCACGGTGACTACCCTCACTAGCGGTTGTGTAAGCGGTAAAATTATCTACTATCGCTGCTGCAAAGTTGATAAAACGCAATTTGCATAATTATTCAAAATAAGTCAACAAACAATTGATATTCAATATATTATGAAGTATTAACTTTGCAGCGCACAAAACTGAATACGCTTTGTTTTTGCTGAAAACTTGCATAAGCACGGGTAAATCTCCATGCTTACCCGTCAACCTTCGACGACTCATTACCTTGAAAAACAATGTTTGACTATATCAGCACCTCACAGCAGTTAAATGCACTCTTAACCCGTTTAGAAACAGCAAAATGGGTAACATTGGACACGGAATTCATCCGCGAGAAAACCTATTACCCACGCTTGTGTTTAATCCAAATCGGCAGTGCCGACACGCTGGCTTGCATTGACCCTTTAGCGATTGATGACTTGCAACCGTTTTTTACGTGGCTGCAAGACCCCAAACGGGTCAAAGTGCTGCACGCCGCATGGCAAGACATGGAAATTTTCCATTACTTAGGCAACGGCAAATTACCCACCCCGTTGTTTGATACCCAAATTGCCGCAGCAGTGCTAGGCATGGGAGATCAATTGGGTTACGGGCGTTTGGTTGAAAGCCTACTTGGTGTTAGTTTGGATAAATCCCAATCACGCACGGATTGGTCACGCCGCCCTTTAAGTAAAGCCCAATTGGAATACGCCATTGACGATGTGCGTTACCTGCGCGACGTTTACCTGCAATTGCAAGGGCAATTGGAAAAGTTAGGGCGCATGAAATGGCTAGAAAAACCGTTTCAAAAGTTAGCCGACCCACACACTTACACCATTGACCCGCGCACCAGTTGGGAAAAAGTAAAAGGGTTGCAAATCCTCAAACCGCAACAATTAGCCGTCCTGCGCGAATTAGCCGCGTGGCGCGAACAGCGGGCATTGCACAAAGATTTACCCCGCCGTTGGTTATTATCCGACGAAATCCTGCTCGACATGGCGCGGATGCAACCCGACAGCCCTGCGGCTTTACGCCATATTCGCGGTTTAAGTGATGAGCAAATTGAACGTTCCGCTGGCGAATGGCTCAATTGCATTGCACTGGGTAAAAGCATTCCCAAAAGTGAATGCCCACAATTACCACGACGACGTAAATTAGATGCGAATATGAATGTCGTGGCAGATTTACTCACCGTTATTCTCAATCAAATTGCCAATGAACACGGCATTTCCGCACAAATGATTGCTACTCGCGCCCAAATCGAAAAAATGTTGGAAGAAGGGCGTACTATCCTTGCCGATGATTGGCGCGGCGCATTAGTAAACGATGCATTTACCAATGTGTTATCTGGTAACAACGTTGTGCGGGTGCGTAATCATCAAGTGGTTTTTGAAACGGTTAATTCCTAATAGCTACACTTGTTTTCCAGAGTCTGTTAATACGGTTATTGCTTAACAGACTCGCCGCTGTTGCACCATTAACTACAGCTACTGCAAGCACAACCACAACTGCGCGATTTAACACGCTTTACTTTCACTTTACCCTTGGCTTTAATCTTTTTTACTTTGACTTTTTTAGCCGTTTTATATTTTTTCAAAGTTGCCAGATTACATAATGTTGGTTCTTTTTCGCTGTTATACGCCGCTAATGAGTACAATTCATTTTTATCATAAGTGCTATCACTGGCAGTATTATAACTGTATTCACTGTTAGTCGTATTGGCTGCATTATTGTAGTTGTATGCCATCGCATTGTACGGCGTAGTATTATAAGCGTTATTTGTAGCGTAAGCGGATTGTGTATTACTTGCGCAACCTGTTACTGTCATCATCAGTACCAAACTAATGAAGAATAAAATCATTTTTTTCATAATGGAAACCCTAAAAAATAGTTGTTGGTTTTTCTGCAAATGCAAAAATTCGGTTAAATGTATCGCGATGGAAATAGCTTAATAAAGCTTAAGATTTTGCGTCAAGTTTGTTAACAATTAACTTTCAAAAAAAAGCCCCGCAAAGCGGGGCTATATTGCCGTGTTGACCTAGATACGAATGTTATTTATCCCATGCGCAGACAATAACTTGTTCATTTACCCAACAAGCACCGTCATTACGCAATTCTCCCAACGGGCTTTGTGCTTGTGTTGTATTAGCATCTGCATTCCAAAAAGCGTTCGCTTTACCTTCCTCTGTCATGTTAAGTGCGACAGTGTACGGCGTGCCAGACAAACGGAATGAACCATCCTGACTCGCTTCGTATTGGCACGCACCGGACATATAAATTTTGCCCTTTACACTCAAGGAACATAACACCTGTTTTCCGGTTAAACAGGTTGTTGCAGGCGTTGGCGACGGTGGTGGCGAGTTTGTTGAGGGCAAATCCGCCCACGGCAACGAAGCCGTTGGCTGCGTTTCAGGTGCAGGGCTTGCATTCCCTTTTTGGTGCAAACTGTTGTAGCAATCCACTAACAAATCAAAACCCAATACACTGTTTTCTAATGAATATTGCCAATTATCCGCACCTGCCGCAAACACTAAACTTTGCCCAACTTTCAAACGTTCAATGGTTGCCTCTTGCCCTTGTTCGGTAATCCGATCCCACGCAACGCCTTCAGGATCATGTATAAACTCCGCCTGCGCCGTCCCCAATGCCGCATTATCTAACACGTAACTAATGGGGAATGTAGCACCTTCTTTCGTCGCGTAAGTTAAGGCGTTTGCATTCATAAAATCCAGCGTGAAAGCCGTATCTTGCAACGTAAAACGCAGGCGATTTGCGCCACCATCGTAGTTTTTACTCATCTGGCAATACGCAAAATCCCGTGCGTGACGGTCATGCGTGTAATAGTCTACTTTCCAGCCGCTTTTACTCGCGTAATCCCAACGATATAACAAGTCGTTTTGCCCTGCATTTGCCTGCTCTAAACTTATCGCTGCCACTAAACCTATTATCGCTGGCAGTAATAATTTACCGAACCTTACTGGCATACTAAAATCCCCTCATGAATTTAACTGTTGTTGTAATCGTATTCTGTTGGCAATACTGACCAGCGTTAACTGTTTTCATTACCCACAGACTAAATAATATTTGAAAAGTGCGTCAAGTTTGTTAAGACGTAATACTTAAAGTTAAGTTGCTTAAATATCGCGGATAGGCAAATACAAACTTTCCAGCGGGAAAGCCGTATTCAGTTGCTTGCGTGCTGTTTCTAACTTAACCGATAAATCCGCGAATAACTTTACTATCCTATCCATTTCACGCAATTGCTCCATCATAGGATCAACCACTACTGGTTTTTCTTGCTGAATGCATTCCAATGGCGCAAGCAACGGCTTAGTAACGCTACTAACTTGTGCCACGCTACGCAGGCTGGCAATGTGTCGACTTTCCAAACTAACAGGTAGGCTCAAAACGGGCAGACTGGGTTCACTAACCACCGTTGGTAACTGATCTAAGCCCGCTTGCACCGCTTCATCCCATACCGCTTTGATACGAATATGATTCCCCCCGCCCAATAGATTGCGGATACCAAACGGCGTTACCAGCTTATTTTCAGCCTGTAACCGCTTTCCCGCCTCAATAATCTGCGCATTACTGAATGTTGGTTTCTTCATTATAGCCCCCGCCCCAAATCCCCAAATAACCACGCGTTGCCCATTTCGCGCTTCTTATCGTTGACCTGCAAACTTACCCACAAGTTTCCACAGCCAACCTTTTTTTCAATACTATACGTAACTTAACATTCTTAACATAGCAAGACTGGCGGGAAACTTAACTTCCTAGACAGACGGTAAATGAGGGTTCAGCAACTTAGCTGCACAAGTTAGTCCCCTCCTTAACCAAGGCAATATAAAAGGGTTGGGGAATTAAAACAGTGAACTTACCAGACCAGTTACTTACGGGGTTGATACGAAACGTAAAAAATACTCCCTCGCATAGAGTATTCCAGCATGATGCTATGCTAAATCCACCTAACAGAACAACTGTAATTTAGTTGCAAAAGATTACAACTAAAGTTGTATTTAGTGTCAATTCAGATTATTGCAACTTATAATACCAGCTACTTACTGTTATTATGAGCTTCTGTTTCTATAGCTGTTGCGCACTGATGAATAAACTTGCCTTTTTAACCTTTCCCTCACCAACCATCGATGCCAATAAATTACTCGATGAACAAATTGACTTAGCCATTCGTAACTACTTATATACCGCGCTAGGTAATCTTTTTACCAGTATATTACTGTATTTTGCTCTACATACTTTTGAGCATACCAATCCAGACTATTTACTTGGATGGTTAATCAGTCAGATTTTATTGTGCGGTACTTGGACATGGGTTTACTTTCGCCATTACCCAGATTATCAAGCCATACGTAATCGATGGGAATGGCAAATAGAAATACCCACTAGTTTCTGGGCGGGATTAAATTGGGGTTTAGCATGGGCATTGTTTATCTCACCCACTGACTTGTACAGTGCTTTTTTTCTCAACACCGTAATTTGTGGCATTGTGTTTGGCATTGTGGTTGCCAATCCACTGAATCAGCGTGTCATGTTAATGGGTTTAGTACCTTGCTTATTACCCGTTATTATTCGTGCTTTTTGGATAGGTACATTTTTATTTAACTGGATTGGTGTAATTGCGATTGGCTTTTTGATCGCTGCTTATGCTTTTGGTGTAAACATTCAAAGTTTACACTTAAAAATGTTTCAACAACGCGAAGAGAATGCACGCTTAGCTTTTGAATTGGAACTGGAAAAACAACAAGTCGAGAAAATCAGTCAAGAAAAAACCCGCTTTTTAGCTGCCGCAAGCCATGATTTACGCCAGCCAATACAAGCCATGCGTTTATTTGAAGGTGCATTAGCCTCATTACTAACCACGCCGTTACAAAAGAATATTTTGAATAAAATTAGCGAATCTGGTGCTGCACTGAGCAGTTTATTAGAAAGTTTATTGGATATTTCACGACTCGATTCTGGCGCATTAAAAACTGAACCTGTTCTTATTGATTTAGAAACTATTTTCTATCACCTGTATCAACAATATGCTGATTTAGCTGATGCTGAAGGAATTGAGTTGCGTTATGCTAGCACCAGCAGTAAAGCCTATATCGACCCTAATCAATTAGAACGCATCTTAAGTAACTTATTGAACAACGCAATTAAATACATGGGTCGCCCCGGTAAAATTCTTCTCGGTGTTAGGCATGTACAAGGGAATTTAAGACTCGAAATTTGGGATAATGGTCAGGGTATTCCTGTTGCAGAACAAGAAAAGGTATTTGAAGAATTTTACCAAATTGATAATCCTGAACGTAACCGTAATAAAGGTCTGGGACTAGGTTTACCGATTGTTAAACGCCTAAGTAAATTAACAGGTTGTCAGTTAGCCTTTCAGTCAATACCTAATAAAGGGTGTTATTTTTCACTTTATCTACCGCGAATACCTGAAATCATTCAAGATAACTTACCAGCACTTACACCTACGATTAAAGATACCAGCGAACCTGTCCTTTTTTCGCAGTCTTATTCTGTTCTAATTTTAGAGGATGATCAAACGGTTGCATTAGCACTTTACACACTCTTAACCAGTTGGGGGTTACACGTTCAAACAGCAACAAATAGGGCAAGTGCTTTAGCAACATTGCATCAAGCAACACCTCAACTTATTCTGGCAGATTATCAGCTAACTCATGGTGAACTGGGCACTGAGGTGATTAAACATATTTGCACCCAGTTAGAATACGCTATTCCTGCCATCATCTTAACGGGGAATACTGATCCTGCCGTGGTAAAAGTTTTAAATCAGATCGATTACCCCGTAATATACAAACCTATTCAAGCAAACGTATTACAAGAGCTAATCTGCGAACAACTGGATCAGAAACAAACTGCTTAAATAATTTCTTGGCGTAACAATGCATTAGAATTTTGCAGCAATACGGATAACTCCAAGAGTTTTTTTAACACGCCATCAAGCTGATGTAATTGCGTTACTACCTCTTTATTTTTTTCAACACAGGTACGTGCTTGTATTTTCGTTGGTTTAATTATAGAAGCTCTGTTTTGAAGTCGTGCTAAGTATTGAGTTTCCATACTTAATTCAGTGAAATTAAGCTCTGAATAAAAAGGTCTTGACGCAACTAAATCTGATGGACTTGAACCAACAGACATTGCTGTTTCCCAAACAAGTCGAATTCTTGCACGATTTCCACCCCCTAACGCATTTCTAATCGCAAAGGCATTGACTTGTTTCCCTGCGGCTAATAAGCGTTGACCTGCCTCAATAATTTGACGATCACTGTATGTCGCTTTTCTCATAATACCCCCTTATATATATAAATATTTACTGATATTAAAGAAGATACTATTCAATCGCAATTAAACAAAGGACTCAATTAAACTCCAACTAAAGTTGTATTTAATCAGGAGTTAAAACAAAAAGACCGACCAAAACAATCGATCTTTGGATATTTAGATCAATGAAATCATTAAACTAAAAACTGTAATGATAAGAAATCTTAAACGCAGCATCGCCACCTTTAGTATTACCAGATAAACCTAAGTTAATACGTTTATTATCTGCCACTTTTACTGCGTAACCTAAGCCAACTGCTGATTCTCCTGCAAATGACCCTGCTCCAATGGCAACTGCATGTGTTTTACCCGGCTCAATTACTGCATCAGGAATAGCTAGCGCAGTCGCAATACCTTTAGCTGCATATTTATTAGAAACCTTGATACCACGATTTACTTCATCACGTAATTGCGCAACATTAACTGCATCAGTATCTGCAATACCGCGTCCAACATTATGTATGACTGTTCCTGCACCATTATTGGAATTCAGGTTTAATGTTCCATCCGTATCAAATTGGACTGCATTATTTGCTTTGGCTAGGGCTTGCGCTGCTGTTGTTGACGCAGCAGTCGCCGTTGTTTGTGCGCTCGCAGCAGCAGTAGCAGCAGCGGTCGCGGTTGTTTGCGCATTTGTAGCAGTAGTCGAAGCGGTATCAGCCGTTGTTTGTGCGTTCGCAGCGGCAGTAGCAGCAGCGGTCGCCGTTGTGGAGGCTGTTGTTGCGGTCTGATTAACGCTATACAACTGCGCACCATTCACCGCATCGGTGCTAGATGCTGTTACTCCCCCTGCTGAAACATTAATAATGGCGCGTGTTTGTGAACTTGAGCCAACCGATACTACATTGTTCGCCCCGCCATCGGTACTACCAACCCCAAGTGCAACAGAGTTAGTTCCGGTCGTACTTGCCGTCGAACCTATCGCCGTTGACTTATCCCCTTGGCTAATTGCACCATAACCTACCGCCGTTGACCATGCACCAGGGGTTATTGCGGTATGTGCCGCATCACGGTTGGTTTGACTGCCCAGCGCGGTAGCACCAACCGCATTACCAACCGATTCATCACCCACGGCTGTTGAACCATTTCCACTCGCAGAAGCATCAGCACCGATTGCCGTAGACCAACCTCCCGCAGCACTTGCACCATCACCCACGGCTGTTGGCGACCCGCCAACCCCTGTTGCACTCGCCCCTGTTCCTGCCGTATAAGCTAATGCATTACTTGTATTAAATGTTACTGTAATAACTGCCAGCATCATCAGGATGTTTTTCACGAATTTCATAGTAAAAACCTTTCAATAAATTTCCTGAGTATTCCGAGGAACAC
>CAZJDN010000028.1:0-7457 GCA_964544775.1 uncultured Thiothrix sp. | reverse complement strand
ATGCCTTTTTGCCGAGCAAACTTTATGGCTTCAACGCGGTTTTTAACTTTCAATTGTTTAAATAGATTGTAAAAGTGACGTTTTATGGTACTTTCGCTGACATTTAGGCGATCAGCAATGTCTTTATTGCTTCGCCCTTCTGCGAGCAAACGCAATACGTCTAATTGACGTGAAGTAATCTCAGATGCAGGATCATGATTACCATTCATAACGAACCAAGTTTGAGGCGGCAAATATACTTTACCCTGTAAAACTTGCAGTATGGCTTGTTCAAACTCACGTAACGTAGCTGTCTTATGAATAAATCCCCGTGCGCCCAACTCAAATGCAGCCCGTAAATGGATATGAGTACCAACCCCAGACATAACACACACATTTAAGGAGGGTGTTTTGCACAGTAAGTTGCTCAGTTCGTCTTCCCAACTCAGGTATTGACCCGGCATTAACAAATCAATTAACGCAAGATCAAAAAAGCACGTCGTTATCTGTGCCGCAGCATCCGTCCAATCCACTGCTTGATGCACCTGCGCATGTGGGAACAATGCTTGCAACATCATTGCCAACCCTTCACGCACTAAACCGTGATCATCCGCTAGTAAGATTCTCATACGCCCCCTGCATCACATTCCCACCCATTTGCGGCTATTTATTCACATATTCCCACACTAAAGCACGAGTATAAGTGATCTCTAATTAACTGTAACTAATCTTAGTGGAATTGAGAAACGTTCCCACCGCAAACGGTTTGCGCACAAACAGCCGTTAGGGGGTATAATTGTCGACAATCCACCCAACGAGAACAGATCAAACGCTATGGAACGAAAAGAACCCGGTCATAAAGAACGCGGTGCAGACAAAGTGGCACGCATTCCCATTAAAGTTGAGCCGACCACCGAATTTCGCCGCAAACCTGCATGGATCAAGGCGAAAGCCCCCAGTACGCCGGAAGTGCGTCGTTTGAAAGCGATTTTACGCGAGCAAAAACTGCATACCGTGTGTGAAGAAGCCGCCTGCCCCAATCTGGGGGAATGCTTTACCCACGGCACAGCAACCTTCATGATTATGGGGGATATTTGCACCCGCCGTTGCCCATTCTGTGACGTTTCACACGGCAAACCGCTGCCTTTAGACGAAAACGAACCGCAAAACATGGCGGAAACGATTCGTGCCATGAGCTTGCGTTACGTGGTCATTACCTCCGTTGACCGTGACGATTTACGCGATGGTGGGGCGGAACATTTCGTTAAGTGCATTCAAAAAGCCCGCGAATTAAACCCAGAGTTGAAAATCGAAATCCTAACCCCCGATTTCCGTGGGCGAATGGAAATTGCCTTAACGATTTTAGAAACCGCGCCACCGGATGTTTTCAACCACAATATGGAAACCGTACCCCGCTTGTATAAGCAATCACGCCCCGGTGCGGATTACCAATATTCTTTAAACCTAATTAAAGAATTTAAACGCTTATTCCCTCACGTACCCAGCAAATCCGGTTTAATGTTGGGTTTGGGCGAAACCAAGGAAGAAGTCATTGCCACGATGCGCGATTTACGCGAGCACAACTGCGATATGTTGACCTTGGGGCAATACTTGCAACCCAGCCGTCACCATTTACCCGTTGACCGCTTTGTTTCCCCCGAAGAATTTGCGGAATTAGCGGAAATCGGCAAAGCAATGGGCTTTAGCCAAGTTGCCAGTGGTCCGATGGTGCGTTCGTCTTATCACGCCGACCAACAAGCGGCACAAGTGTTATGACAGCAGCGCAGTAAAAACCGCCCCCACTGTCAGAAAGCAGCAGAAAAGTCGTGAGTAAACAGCTAAACTTGGGGGCTGTATTGATCTTGTTATGGCAGCACATCCAACCAAGGGAGTTGAGTAACGATGGCTTTTGGCAAACTGACAATTGACTGGCGCAGTACCATCGCAGCGGTCTGGCGATCCAATCGGCATTTCTTAAAACCAATCACCAATGCCGATTTGGTAAACCCTGACTCCCTTTTGGGTATTGATGAACAAAAGGAAGCCATTTTCCGCAATACCGAAAACTTCCTACGCGGTAAACCCGCCAGCCATACGCTGCTGTGGGGTGCGCGGGGTGGCGGTAAATCGTCCCTCATCAAAGCGGTTTTAAGCCGTTACCATTCTTACGGCTTACGCATGATTCAAATCCCCAAAGACGACCTGCACTTGCTGGTCGACATTACGGATGAAATCATGGACTCGCATTACCGCTTCATTATTTACTGCGATGATCTAACCTTTGAAGAAGGGCGCGGCGAATACCGGATGCTCAAAAGCACAATGGAAGGCACACTGGAAAAACCTCCCAGTAATGTGTTGATTTACGCCACCTCCAATCGTCGGCACTTAATGCCAGAACGCATGTCAGAGAACCTCAATGGCAGCGTCGTCGATGGTGAAATTCATCCGGCGGAAGCGGTGGAAGATAAATTGTCCTTAGCTGACCGTTTCGGCTTGTCTTTATCCTTCCGCCCCATGAATAAAGACACCTATCTGGAAATTGTCGACGCGCTGTTTAAAGGTCGTGTACAAGATAAGGCTTTGTTACATCAAGAAGCCTTGGCTTTTGCAACTGCTCGTGGTGGACTGAGTGGACGCACAGCACGGCATTTCTTTAACCATTGCTATTCCGCGTAATAAGCGCAAAACAGTGGCAACAGCGGGATGGCTAAATAGGGCATACAGTATGAATGCAACACACCACACCCTGTTACTGGCTGGGTTTTTAGCACTGTCTACAACACCTGTACTTGCCGATGGCGTTGATGACGCACTCGGCTTTACGCCGTCTGCGGCAAGTGCACCAGCGGCAGCAGCAACACCGCCAACACCCGCAGTGGAAGCCGCCGCGCCAGCCCCTGCTGCGGAAACGCCCACAGCACCCGATACCGCCGCCGCACTAGCCATGTTCGATGCTAACGGTAAAGCTGTCGCACCCGCCGCAGAAGCTGCTACACCCGCTGCACCCGCCATGTTTGATGCCAACGGTAAACCCGTCGCACCCGCCGCAGAAGCTGCTGCGCCTGCCGCACCGGAAGTCCCGCAGCTTTCCCAAGCAGAAAAAGATTCGCAATTTTGGTTAGCGGCGAAAAATGGTGATCTCGCTAGCGTCTCCAGCCTGTTGGAACAAGGCGCGAACCCCAATACCACCAATGACAACGGGGCAACAGCGATCCATGCAGCAACTAGCGCAGGCTCGTTACAGCTTGTCATGTTCCTGCAAAAAAGCGGCACGGACATTCACACCAAAACGACCAAAGGTTGGACTGCATTGCACACCGCAGCCCGCTTTGGCAAAGCCGACATTGCCAACTATTTAAAACAGCAAGGCTTAGACCCGAATCTTCCGACCACGGAATCCCCGAACAAAACCCCGATGCAAATGGCATTGGATAAGGGTGATCTGCGCATAGCGCGTCTTCTCGGTTACTGATTGAAGGAAATTTCCATGAAACTGATGACTCTTTTGCTTTCTGCTGCACTGCTAACCAGCGTTACAGCCTGTACGCAAGAAACTCAAAACAAAATTGGGCGCGAAATTAACAACTGGACAGGCGTAAACGGTGTCTTAGAAGTTTACGCAGGTGATAAATTAGTGCGTCGCTTTATCAGAATCGATAAACTCACCACCGCAGCAGGTACGAGTGATGGTAAAGACCGCCCCTACCGTTATGGATACGGTATTTTGGACGCGAACCTGAATGGGGTAGTTGATTCTGGTGAAAAGAAAGTCTATTTTGAGTTCAGCGACTACTCAACCTCTTACGTATTCTTTGAAAACCCCGCCTGAGCACTTGCGAATGCTCAGATCACCCCAAGGAAGGTGAAGAATGCTTCGTAAACATTTAATAATCAGCTTGCTTTCACTGACAGCCGCCTTGGCTGGCTGCGGTGACGATAATAGTGCAGGCAAACTTACTAGCGATGCTCAACCCAATGCAGCAACGCAAACTGCTCCGATCAGTAATAAAAAACTACTGATTACGGACAATGCAGCAGGTGTCGTACAATTAGGCATGAGCTTAAGTGATGCCCTAACGGCGTTACCCGATGCAACCAGTAAAGTGGAAGCAGACGGCGAAGGCATTGAATGGACAACCATTGAAATCAAAGGGCAAGCGGTTATGAGTGTCCTCTTAAATGAGGATCAAAGCATTTCCTTGATTCGGGTATTCAGCCCGCAATTCACAACGGCACAAGGGGTTACGGTGGGTGAAAACCTGCAAAGCGCGGCCGACAAACTCGGTGGGTTGACAGAAATTCAATCCACTGAAATTGAAGCGCGTGAATTTGCCACTTTCAAAAATTCACCCAAAAACATGGAATTCCAAGTCATTGCAAAAGATGGCAGGGCGGGTATTTACGCCAAAGATGAATCCCTGACGGCAAACGCATCCCCCACGGCTACCATTCATTCCATTTGGATTGTGGAAGACTAATCATTTCTTACGCGCTCGCGGATGTGCTTTATCGTACACATTCGCGAGGTGCTGAAAATCCAAATGCGTGTAAATCTGGGTGGTGCTAATGTCGGCATGACCCAGCATTTCCTGCACGGCGCGTAAATCCCCCGATGATTCCAGCACATGGCTGGCGAAAGAATGGCGCAGTTTGTGCGGGTGTACGTGCTGTTCCAACCCTTGCTGTAACCGCCAATGATTGATGCGTAATTGTACGGTGCGGGTATTTAGGCGCGTGCCACGGCTACTGACAAACAATGCGGTTTCACCGTGAGCCGCTAGTGTACCGCGCTGTTGTACCCACGCGGATAAGGCTTGCATCGCTACTCGCCCCACCGGAATATAGCGTTGCTTATTGCCCTTACCCAATACCGATACTTGCTGTAAATACACATCGACATCGTGTAAGTTCAAGCCCACTAATTCGGACAAACGCAGCCCAGAGGAATAAAACAGTTCCATCAACGCGCGATCCCGCACGGCCAAAATGCTGTCTTGCGGAATATCCAATAAGCGTTCGATGCTTTCCACGTCCAACGTATCGGGTAAACGCCGCACATGCTTAGGCGATTGCACATCCACTACGGGGTTGTTTTCAATCAGATTTTCCCGCAGCAAAAAGCGGTAAAAACGCCGAATCGACGACAATTTGCGTTGCAGGCTTTTACCGGATAACCCCTTGCGGTGTAATTGGCTAATCCATTGGCGGATTTGTGCCGTTTCAACCGCAATCAGCGGGGTAGGTGGGGCATTATCGCTGGCTTGTTTACCCAACCACACGCAAAAATCCCGTAAATCATGTTCATAGCTGGCAACAGTACGCGGCGAATACTGTTTTTCGCTGGCTAAATGACGATGGTAAAGGGCAATAAGCTGCGTAACATCCACTTACGCCCCCAACTCCACCGCATGTAACGGCGGTTCGAGATAACGTGCTAATGCCCGTGCCACCAAATCACCCAATTGATTGATGAATAATGTTCCCATACCGGGGTAAAAACGCGCTTCGTTTTCACTGCCCAATGCCAACACACCGATTTCCCGCGCTTCGTACAAAGGAATCAGTACAGCGGATTTAATCGACACGCCTTCCTCACCAAACAAAAACGTTTGTTGACGCGGACGCAAACGCCCACACACGGGTTGACGTTTACGGAATACGCTAGCGAGTTGCTTGAGGTATTTATCGTCAGGATCAATGAAATGCAACCCATTGCGGGTTTCACCGCGTCCGATTAAACGCAATACCACGCTGTCAGCTTTAAAATCACTGCGTAACACGCTGTTACAGGTTGCGACTACATCCTCCAAACTGTCACAACGCATTAATTCCAAAGCCATTTGGTGTAAGCGGAAAATGACGTTTTCGCTGTCTCGCGCTGCTTGCAATAGGGTTTGTTGGCGGTGTTCTAATTCCCGGTATTGCTCACGCTGGCGTTGCACCAAACGTTCCAATAACGATACCGCCCCGCCCGTATGCAAATGGGGCAGTGTCAGACAATCCAGCAAATCTTCATGTTCACGGAAAAAATCGGGATGCGTGCGTAACCACGTTGCTACCTGTTCCGCGTTTAACACTGTGCTGTCTTGTCCGTCATTGCTCATAAAATGAGTGTTCCCCTGAATACCGTTTCTGCCGGGCCTGTCATCCATACAGGCTGCCCTTCACCTTGCCACTGAATGCGCAATTGTCCGCCGGGTAACGCGACATTCACCGTTTCATCCAGTAAGCCTTGTAAACGACCTGCCACCACTGCCGCGCACGCGCCTGTTCCACACGCTAATGTTTCACCTGAACCGCGCTCGAAAACCCGTAAACGCATTTGCTCACGCCCCAACACTTGCATAAAGCCCACATTTACCCGTTTGGGGAAATCAGCATACTTTTCCAGTGCTGCACCGAGTAAGGCGACAGGTGCGGTATCCACATCCGTTACTTGCAAAACAGCGTGCGGATTGCCCATCGAAACGGCGGAAAATGACACCATTTGCCCGACAATTTCCCGATTATAAAGTGTTTGCTGCCGTTCGGAAATGAAGGGAATGCGCTCAGGCGTTAATTCTGGTACGCCCATGTTTACCATCACCTGCCCATCCGCTTGGATTTGCAGCACAATCCGCCCACTCGCCGTCATAACCGGAATGGTGGTTTTCTGCGTTAAACCTTGATCATAAACGAAACGCGCAAAACAGCGTGCGCCATTACCGCATTGTTCCACTTCGCCACCATCGGCATTAAAGATGCGGTAACGGAAATCGGCATCCTCACCATCGTAGGCTTCCACCATTAACAACTGGTCGCAGCCCACCCCAAAATGGCGATTAGCAATGCGGCGAATTTGCGCTTCGGTTAAATTAATGTGCTGATTGATCCCATCCAGCACCACGAAATCGTTACCGATTCCCTGCATTTTGCTGAATTCCAGCGTTTGAGCAGCCATTGTGACTCCCTTTTAATCAGTAGTATATTAGTATACAAAGATATAGCGATACACCTAGTTTGGTGATATGTTATGTTACTCGATTTGGGATCGCATCCAACGTATTTCGTAGAGAGAGCTAGATAGGAGAGGAAAATGGCTGACTATAAACAAGAGCTGGACGCAAGCGGTTTAAACTGCCCGCTGCCCATTCTGCGCACCAAAAAAGCAATTAACGGCTTGACTTCAGGCGAAGTTCTGAAAGTCATTGCAACCGACCCCGGTTCGGTAAAAGACATGGAAGCCTTCTGCAAACAAACTGGCAACGCCTTGATCGAAGCGGGTGAAGCAGGCGGTAAATACACTTTCTTTATCCAGAAAGCGTAAACCTTTAACAAGGGCGGCTCGCTTCGCCCTTGTTTTGCAGCCCCACCACAGACACACATGACTACATCCCCTAAATTCCTCAAACTCCGCCACACACTCGCCGAACGTCAAGCCCAGCACCTTTACCGCCGCCCGCGCCTTGCCGATTCGCCGCAACAGCCGCACATGG
>CAZJDN010000027.1:13680-18666 GCA_964544775.1 uncultured Thiothrix sp. | reverse complement strand
GATATCGCCCTTTCACGGCGAGTACCGGGGTTCGAATCCCCGTGGGGACGCCACTCTTTTCTTTTACCCTCAGTAAATACCTTCTTAATCAAAATCTTCCTTACACTGTTAACGTTCTCGCCATTGAAAAGTCTATAATGTGCTTTCGTCGTGTCTGTCTGATTTTTACAGGGATGGAGAACAATAATGACTTCTCAAGTGCGCTACCTGCGTGTACTCCGCGTTTTTCTGTTGTATTTAGCCATTGCAGGTGCGTGCGTTGCTTGGGCAGCAGATACCGTTAAGACAGAAACCACATCAACTTACACCAATGAAGCCTTGCTGACTCAAATGTTAGTCGTGGATGTGTCGGAGCGTACTTTGGAGGGTAGCCCTGCATTAGCGATGACGTTTTCGCAAGACCTAGAGCCGACGGCGGAGATTGCTTCTTTTATTACCTTAACTGCGCAGGGGAAAGCCGTTGAGGGAACGTGGGTTTTAGCGAGTGACCCACGCCGTTTGTATTTCACGAATATCCAGCCAGAAACCGAATACCGTGTGCAAGTTCGTCCCGGTGTGGCGAGTACGACGAAGTTGCAATTGCAACGTCCTGTCGATAGAACAGTGAAAACACGCCCTGTTCAAGCTGCGTTTGATTTTGCAACACGCGGCAGTGTTCTGCCTGCCAAACTGACAGCGGGTTTGCCGATTCGTGTGGTGAATGTGGATGCGGTGGATATGGAATTTCTGCGGGTGCAACCGGATAAACTGCCGGAAGTGTTAAGCCGCCTGCGTTTGGATGGCAGCTTGCAGTATCGGGAAATGGAATATATCCATAGTGTGACAGAAAGTGTATTTGCGAGTCGTTATGCAACCAATGCGAAAAAGAATGCACCGACAAGCGTGGAAATTCCAGTAGAAACGATTCCCGCCTTGCAACCGCCGGGTTTGTATTTTGCTGTGATGCGTCAACCGGGGCGATTTGGGGATAATGCATTTCGTATTACGCCATTTGTTGTGACCAATATTGGGTTGCATGTGCGGTTGTATCCGCGTGGTTTGGAGGTTTTTGCCAATGCATTGGATACGGGTAAGCCATTGTCCGGTGTAACGTTGCAATTACGCGGTGAAAAGGAAAGCGAGGAAGTTACTACGGATGAACAAGGGCACGCGAGTTTTGTACACCGTCCAGACGGCGATTTGCTGTTAACCGCGAGCATTGATCAGCAGTTTGCTTTTTTAGACATGCGCGAAGCTGCCTTGGCTTTGGCGGAATACCCCGTGACAGGGGGGAGAGATCAAGCGATTGCGCCGTTTATTTACAGTAGCCGTGATTTGTACCGTCCCGATGAGGTAATGGATTTAGCGGTATTGTTGCGGGATCGGGATGGCTTTCCTGTGTCGCTGGGTCGGTTGAATTTGCGTTTGGTGCGCCCTGATAACAACGTGTTTGTGGAAGAAAATTTGCTGGCAAATAACAGTAAGTTGGGCTTTTTTAGTTATAACTGGACGATTCCGGCTGATGCAGCTACAGGTGAATGGAAGGCGGAAGTGCGTAGTAAGGCGGAAGATACTGCGCCGTTGAGTACGTTCCGTTTTCAGGTGGGGGCGTTGTTACCAGAACGATTGAAGCTCTCATTAAAACCGCAAGTGCCTGTGGTTATGGCAGGGGAAAAGTTGCTGGTGGCGGTGCAAGGTGATTACGCCTACGGTCTACCCGCAATAGGGGCTAAGTTTAATGCGACGCGGTTGGTAACGGTGAATCGCCACCCGTTAGCGGATTACAAGGATTATTACTTTGGTGATCCGGCAGATGCAACGTTAACTGAACGCGAAGAATTGCCCGAAATTCAGCTTAATGAAACGGGTAGCGCGTTTTTAGACGTGCCTGCGTTAACGGGGAAGGTTAATTCGCCGTTACGCTGGGAAATAGTCGGTAACTTGCACGAAGCGGGGGGACAAAGCGTTACCCGTAAGTTTGAAGAAGCATTTTGGCCCGCGCCAAGTTTGGTTGGAATCCGTCCGCAATTTACCCGTGATACCGTAGCGGCAAATAGCGATGTGGGGTTTGATTTGGTGCGTGTTAGTTCCACAGGGCAAGCTGCTACAACCGATAAACCGCTAGCGGTGACGTTGGTACGCGAGGAAAAGACTTTTTTCTGGGAATACAACGATGCTAACGGGTGGCAACGTAAGGCGATTGCCAGTGAATATCCGCTGCTACAACAGAAAATCCCATTGGATACGCAGGGGCGAGCAAGTGCCTTGTTTTCGCTCAAGCAAGGTTCTTACCATTTGGAAGTGGAAGACAGTGAAACAGGGTTAAAGACGGTTTACCCGTTTCATGCAGGTTGGGATCAGGGGGCGGCAGGTAATACGACTGCACGCGCTGAACAAATTGCCTTGGCGTTGGATAAGCCCAGTTATCGTGCTGGGGAAGTCGCGCAACTGACTATTACGCCACCTGTAGCAGGGGAGGCGATTGTCGCAGTGGAAGGCGAATCCATGCTGTGGTCGCAGCGCGTGAGTTTACCTGTTGAAGGCGCACAGGTAGAAATTCCGCTGGATAAAACGTGGAATCGACACGATTTGTACATTACGGTGACTTCCTTTAGCCCTGCCGATGCGCAACAACAGATTGCCCCGAAGCGTGCTTTGGGGGTTATTTTCCTGCCCTTGGAACGCGGCGAACGTAAGTTAAACTTAAGCCTTGATGCGCCCGAAACAGTCTTACCAGAACAAACGTTGAGTGTGACGGTGACAGCGGATAATCTGGCAAAGCAACCCGCCATTGTTACCTTAGCTGCGGTGGATACGGGTGTATTGAATACCAGTAACTTTAAAACGCCAGACCCGTTTGCTTTTTATTTTGCGCAACACACTTACGCGCCCAAGATGTACGATGCGTATGGAAAAATCATTACGGGTGAGCAGCTTGCCCCGCCACTACAAAATGTTAGCGGTGCGTTTAGTGCGCAAGGTGAAGGGGGCGTTCCAGCCGAAGGCGTTCGCATTGTGTCGCTGTTTAGCGGTGCGGTGGAATTTAATGCTGAGGGTAAAGCGCAAATCCGTTTGCCCATACCCGCGTTTGAGGGGGCATTGCGTTTAATGGCAGTGGCAGCATCCGCCGACCGTTTTGGTAATGCCGAACGCGAGGTGAAAGTAACCTCGCCCGTGGCGGTGAATCTGTCTGCGCCGCGCTTTCTTGCTGTGGGGGATAGCAGCGTATTAACGGTGGATTTGCAAAATACGACCGATTTACCGCAAAACGTTAACCTCAAAATGACCACAGAAAGCCCTTTAACCCTTGCTTCAGTGGCGCAAGATGTCAGTTTGGATAAAGGCAAACACCAAATACTCACGTTTCCGTTGACGGCGCAACAAGCCTTGGGTACAGGAAATATCCAGTTAACCTTGACGGGTAAAAGTTTCAGCACTCAGCGGCAATTACCGTTGTCTGTGCGTGCGGTTTACCCTCAGAAGCATGTGAGCCAAGCCCGTGAATTGAAACCGGGTGAAAGCATGGTTTGGGAAAGTAAAACCTTGCAAGGTTTCACCCATGCGGGGCTAAACGTTAACGTAAGCATTGCCGCTAGCCCCGTATTACCTCTGCGCAGTGTGTTGCAAGGTTTGTTGCAAGATGCTTACGGCAGTTTGGAGCAAACGACCAGTAACGCATGGGCGTATTTATTTCTTGAAAATGATGTAACCGAGCGTTTGGGGCTAAACCCGTTAGACATGCCAGCGCGAAATGCTCGTGTGAATGCGGCGATGTTGCGTCTAGCGGGTATGCAGCTTGCCAATGGTGGGTTTAGTTTGTGGGATAGTCGTGGGGCGGAAGAATATTGGCTTACACCCTATGTAACGGATTTCTTATTAGATGCGCAAACGCAGGGCTTTGCTGTACCAGATGGTTTATTGCAAGGTGCGTTGAAAAATTTGCAGGAGCGTGTGCAAGAAAATGACCATTCCGTTGATAGTCGTTACCGTTTTTCTGACATGCCGGAACACTTGGATTTTGCGGCACGGGCGTATGCGGCGTATGTGCTAGCGCGGCAAAAGCAAGTACCGTTAGGGGTATTGCGCGTGATGTACGACAAAGATAACGGCAATGCGGTGGCGCGTTTACCCCTGATTCATTTAGGGTTGGCATTGATTGCAATGGGGGATTCTCAACGAGGTAATGAAGCAATCCAAAAAGGGTTAAATCTGGTACGCGATGACAGCCTGTATGCAGGGGATTACGGTAGCCAATTGCGCGATGATGCCGCTGTTTTGTATTTACTGTTGCGTCATAACGTCACCATTCCACAGCAAGCCGCCCATGTGACGGAACTTGCTGATTTGTTGCATAACCGCGCTACCTTGAGTACGCAAGAACAGCTTTTCGTCTTTTTAGCAGGTTTACAAGTGCAGGCAACAGCGAAGGAAAGTTGGAAAGCAAAACTCACGACCAGTACGGGCAGTGTGGAGTTACTCAATAAGGGTATGCAATCTCGCGCTTTGTCTGTGGAAGAAATCCAACAAGGTGTTACCTTAACCAGTACCAGCGATAAGCCCATTTACGTTGATTTGTCTTTGGAGGGCTATCCAGATCAATTACCGCCAGCCACTGCGAATCCTATCGAGGTCAAGCGCGAATGGTTCACCATGCAGGGTAAAAAAGTAATCGCGTCAGACCTGAAAGTGGGTGATGTATTACTCACGCATTTGGTTGTAACAAGCACTGCACCAGTGAATGATGCTTTAGTGGTCGACTTGTTACCCGCAGGATTTGTGTTGGAAGAGACTAATCTAGCCACGAATGCGCCATTGCAGTCGTTACCCTTGGAAGGTGTGAATAAACCCGTAGCGGAATTGTTAAAAAGCAGTTCACCACGGATGCAAGCAGGGCGTGATAACCGTTACGTGGCTGCCTTACCTTTAAAAGCACGAACCCATCACCACTTATTCTATCGGGTGCGGGTTGCATCCACAGGGACATTCATTTCCCCTCCCACTTATGTG
>CAZJDN010000027.1:0-13580 GCA_964544775.1 uncultured Thiothrix sp. | reverse complement strand
CGCACCCGCGCCCCAACATACGGTGAAACCAGCAGTTCGATTTTGCCGCCAATGGCAGAAACGATTTCGGTACTAACTGCCAAACCGATGCCTTGACCTTCGCTCTTGCTGTCTTCACGGATACCGCGTTGCAATAATTTCGCCGGATTATCAGTCGGAAAACCTAAGCCATCATCGTCAATATCGATAATGACCATATTGTTTTCATGATGGGCAGAAACTTCCACCAAATCCTTACAGAAACGGCAAGCGTTATTCAGCAAGTTGCCGAGTAATTCCATCATGTCTTCCGAATCCATGCGGCATTTGGTGTATTCATCCACGTTAAGACGCAGCTCAAACTGCTTATCGCGGTAAACTTTATGCAAGGTTTCGCGTAAACGGAACAGTACCGGACGAATCGGTTTTGCCATCATCATCGCCCCTTGATTTGTCACCATTGCGCGGCGTAATTGGTGCGAAATAATGTCACGCATACGCTCGATTTGGATTTCCAGCACTTTTAAACCGGGGGCAAATTGCATATTGCCTGCGGCTTCCCGCTGCAATTGGTCAAGCTGGTTTTGCATGGCTGCTAGGGGAGTTTTTAAACTGTGCGCAAGGTCATCTAATGAATCTTTGTATTTCTGTTTTTGCCCCTTTTCATAACCCAGTAGACTATTAAGTGCATTTTTAACCGGGACTAATTCATCGGGGTAGGGGTCTACAATGCTTTCTTTTGCACCTGCTTCAACGGATTTCACTTCATCTTCAAATTCTTTGATAGGGGCGACAACCCAAAAGCTCAATGCCAATTGCGCGATGAGTACCAATACCGCAGAGAAAAACAATAAAACAGCAATCGTACCGCGCATGTCACGCATTTCTTCGTCAATATCCGCCAGTGACATGCCTACCACGAATTGATAAACCGCGTGTGGTTGCAAGCTAAAATTTTGCACGGATAACAAATACTGTTGATCGTACAGCTTTTGTAAAACCGGATTATTGGCTAGCTTTGTTTTATCAATTGGTAACTCAGGGCGTTGCTGATAAAACTTTGGCTGTACGCTGGTTTCGTGATTATTGATCTTAAAATAGAGAAACTGATCGGGGATTTTTACATCCGTTGGCATTTGCGCACTGGAGGCACTCCACACCACTTCAGAGGTTGAGGTATCAATGACATACGCAAAGCGTCCTTGACCGGGGTCATCCAAACGGTAATTGCGAATTAACTCTAACGCATTTTTCTTAATGGCAGGATCAGAAACAATCGCAAACCGATTATTTTGGTATTCTAAAAAGCCCAAAATATTGTAAGAGATTTCACTTAACTCGGCTTGTTTTTGGTCGACCTTATGATAATAAGAGCGCCAGTGTAACATACTGCCCAACATCACGATACCAATCATGATGACAGTAAAACCACTAATTAGTTGTCGACTTCGCAGTGACTTGGTCATGATTTGAACTCGTGGCGGATTGGTTGGGCAGGTTGGTTACGTTAGCTACGGGCTAACGTAAAGCGATAACCACGCCCACGTAAAGTCTCAATCGGCTTTAAGCTATCTGTTGGATCAAGCTTAATGCGCAAGCGACGGATAAACACCTCAATTACGTTACTGTCACGATCAGCATCTTCTTCGTACAAGCTGTCGGTTAAGCGGGTTTTGGAAACCACTTCCCCAGCGTGTAGCATGAGGTGTTCTAACACGCGGTACTCGTAAGCGGTGAGGGTTATTTCCTCACTATTTACGTAAACCCGTTGTTCTGAGGTATTTAAACGAATAGGACCGCAGCTTAATTCTGCTTGCGTCCAACGCCCAGTACGACGCAATTGGACACGTAAACGCGCAATCAGTTCTTCCGTGTGGAAGGGTTTGGTGACGTAATCATCCGCACCTGCTTCCAAGCCTTCCACTTTATGCTGCCAACGATCACGCGCTGTCAGGATGATAATGGGGTAATCTTTGCTCTTGGCACGCACGGTACGGATAATGTCCAAACCCAGTTCATTATTTACCGGAGCACCCTTAGTACTAGGTAAGCCAAGGTCAATAACTGCAACATCAATGGGGTATTCCAATGCCACATAAAGACCTTGGGTGTAATCTGCCGCCACATCAACGGTGAAGCCACTGCTCTTTAAATCATCTGCTACCTGTTCGCGGATAATTTTTTCATCTTCAACTACAAGTACGCGCATAACAGTATTCTTTTAGGTTAATCAGCAAGTTAAACGACCCATTGACGCATTGTTAGGATTCGTAGAATAGGTCAGCCCAGATTGTACACTAGCTTATCGGGAATAAAAAACCATCATTTACCACCCCTTAAAAACAAAAGCCCGGAAAAGTGCTCACGCTATCCGGGCTTGTATCAATTCTGCTTTGTCCTTAGTTGGATGTCAGCCATAGCCTTCAATCACCACACGCCACCCTGATTGTCATGTATTCGCCTGTTAGTGACAACATACGCACGATATGACAGTCAGGTGTACTGGGTGACGGGCTTTCTTGAATTGACAGAATACGTCCCGTGTATTTTTCCTTTACCGCCGACAAAATCCCATCGCGGCTAATTGCCTCATTCGGGTTTGAGCGGGTCATGGAGATTTTGTATTGTGTATCAGCAGCCACTGCAATAGACGATGATATTGACCACGCTATCGCAGAACCTAATACTAAACTACCAATAGTTATAAAAATGGATTTTTTGCAATCCATACCTTTTTCCCCTGTTTGTGATCGAAATTAAACTAGAACTTAAATTTATTGCCCTCAGTCAAACAAAGAACAGAGTCCCTCACTCTGCCTTTATATGAAATACTTATTGGGTCAATGATATTAATTTTAGGCTGAATTTCCGATGAACGGTAGCCTAATCCTCATAATCTCGCATGAGTATGGCTAATTTATACCCTATTCGTTGATGTAGATCAATCCTTCATCAATCAATTCCCAGAATAAACTGAGATATTCTTTGTTTTTTAATAAATGATGATAGTCATTGTATTTAAAAAGGTTTTTGTTACATAAAAGTTTTACAAAATCAAGGTCATTAAAGCCCAATTCGCGGTGATTGCCATTTATGCATAAATGAATAGCATCATCAGTCTGGAAATATAAAAACCGAATGCCGGGGTATTTCTCAAAGGTTTTCTTTCGGGCAATGCGCTTTTGTAATTCTGCTTTACTGAATGTTTCCGATGTGGGAATTTCTACCCCCGCTTTTGACTGGCTTAAGTATTTACCAATCCATAACTGTAACGCATAAGTATCTTGTGGTAGCGCATTAACCACAAAATCGATAAGGTTATCCATATCCTTGGCGGTAAGTTCACCCGGATTAGTTTGCAGCTCCCGTTCGGTATCGCTGAAACGTTGTTTTAAACGCGGGTCTGCTTGTAAATCTTCCAGCAGGTTTTCTAGCATATCGACTTGTGAAGGTGCGCGGAAACCCACCGAATAAGTCATGCACTCATTTAATGCCACGCCGTAATGCGGCATATTAGGTGGTAAATACAGCATATCGCCGGGATTCACGACCCATTCTTGTTCCGCTTGGAAGTCGCGCATAATGCGTAATTCCAAACCGGGCAGGAAGTTATCTGCCTTTGCAGGTTGCGTGGTAATTTGCCAGCGGCGTTGCCCGTGCGCTTGAATTAAAAATACGTCGTATTCATCCACATGCGCTCCAACTGAACCGCCTTCGACGGCGAAGCTGATCATGAGATCATCAATGCGCCAGTCAGGAATAAAACGAAACGGTTCCATCACCGCTTTTAGTTCAGGCAAGTACTGATCAGTGTCGTTAACCAACAATGTCCAGTGCGTGGGGGGAAGATTGGCAAAATCCGCATCATCAAACGCTCCGTGACGGACTTCCCACGGCTGTTTGCCGCCTTTTTCCAACACAATGCGTGATGTATCGGTTTCACAGGCAAGCCCTGCTAATTCGTCGGGGGTAATGGGCGATTGGAAATTGGGGAAAGCATTGCGGATCAGCAGCGGTTTTTTCTGCCAATAATCGCGTAGGAATACTTCGACGGAAATATCACCAAACATTGTTTCTTCCTTGCCCCTCATTGCAAGCGGATGAGGGGCTAAAGCGTAGATAGGGTTAAATGGCTTTTGCTTGTGCTACGGCATTGCCGATGTAGGTTGCCGGAGTTAAGGCAATCAGGGCATCTTTGGCTTCTTGTGGCATGGCTAGCGTGTTGACAAATTCACGCAAGCCTTCGGGGGTAATGCGTTGTCCGCGTGTGAGGGCTTTGAGTTTTTCGTAAGGTTGTTCGATCCCGTAACGGCGCATCACGGTTTGAATCGGTTCGGCTAATACTTCCCAGTTGGCATCCAAATCGGCTGCTGTATTCGCAGTATTCACTTCCAATTTGCTAATACCTTTTAACGCGGATTGGTACGCGATTAAAGAATGTCCTAAACCAACCCCCAATGTGCGTAAGACGGTGGAGTCGGTTAAATCGCGTTGCCAGCGTGAAATGGGTAATTTTTGCGCCAAATGCGTCATCAGCGCATTGGCAATGCCCAAGTTGCCTTCGGCATTTTCAAAGTCAATCGGATTAACTTTGTGTGGCATGGTGGATGAACCCACTTCACCTGCAACCACTTTTTGTTTGAAGTGACCGAGGGAAATGTAGCTCCAAACGTCACGGCAGAAGTCGATTAGAATGGTGTTAAAACGCGCTACTGCGTCGAAATTTTCTGCAATGTAATCGTGTGGTTCAATTTGAATGGTGTAAGGATTCCATGTCAAACCCAACGAAGTAACGAATTTTTCCGCCGTTGCTTGCCAATCAATGTCAGGGTAGGCACTTAAATGGGCATTGTAGTTACCGACTGCGCCATTGATTTTACCTAAATATTGCCCCGCTGCGATTTGTTGTTGTTGGCGCTGTAAACGGTACACCACGTTTGCCATTTCTTTACCCAAAGTAGTGGGGGTAGCAGGTTGACCGTGGGTACGTGATAGCAGGGGAATTTCCGCGTATGCGTGGGCTAATTGCCGAATTGCTTGGGTGATTTTCTCCAATTCCGGCAGGATTACTGCATCCATACCGCCTTTGAGCATGAGCGCGTAAGACAGGTTGTTAATGTCTTCGGAAGTGCAAGCAAAATGGATAAATTCGCTGACTGCTTCGAGTTCGGTTTGCCCCGCAATTTTTTCTTTTAGGTAATATTCAACGGCTTTTACGTCGTGGTTGGTGGTGCGTTCAATTGTTTTGACGCGCAGTGCATCGGTTTCCGTGAAGTTTTTGAGGATGTTTTCTAGGTAAGAATTGGCTTGGTCGGAGAAGCAAGGGACTTCGGTGATTTGTGGGTGATTTGCCAACATTTGCAGCCAGCGGACTTCAACCAATACGCGGTGGTAAATTAAGCCGTATTCACTAAACCAAGGGCGAAGGGCTTTGGTTTTGTCGGCGTAACGTCCGTCAGTGGGTGAAAGTGCGGTAAGTGCAGAAAGTTCCATGCCGTATCCTAGGGAGTTGCTTTCAAAGGGCGGGAGTTTACCGCAAATTTACGCGCTTGGCAGTCGCTTATCGCAAGGATTTGACGGTGTTTGCCAACGAAAACGTTTTAGGTCGATGCGTCCATTGGCATCAAATGCCACGCCCTCGCTTTCCAGCAAATGACGTTGTTGTAATTCACCACCAAGGTAGGCACGCCCTAAACTGATGGTACCTTTGGCATTGATTACGCGCTGCCACGGTACGTCGGTGAATGTGGGTAAAGCGTGTAACGCATACCCAACCAAGCGTGCATGACCGGGCAAACCTGCCAGTCGTGCAATATCCCCGTAAGTTGCCACGTAGCCTGCTGGAATTTGCTGTACTGCGGCGTAAATGCGTTGGTGTTTACTCAATGTCATGGGTGTAAGGTTTTTTCTCCACAATCCAGAAACCGATGTAGGCAAGCTGTGCTATAAGATTAACGCATAGAGACAATTTTCGGATATAGGCACGGTATGATGACAAGGATGTTCAGAAGCGGTGGCTTTAGTGAGCCTATTCGCACCGCAGGAAAAAGTATTCCCAACGTAGCAACTTGCCCCAAATGTGGCGGTACTGCACGGGTTGCACAACAATCGTGGTTGCGCCGTTTGTTTGCGCCACGCAATAGTGGGCTATTTCGTTGTTACGGTTGCGGTAATTTATTTCGCAGTACAGGTTGAAAACGAGGGGCGCGGTTTGCGCCCCTGTGTTGGTTAGGCTTGTTCCGCTTTGCCCCAAGTATCTTTCAAACCAATAATGCGGTTGAAAACGGGTTTCGCCGCGCTAGTGTGCTTGCTATCTAAGATAAAATAGCCTTCCCGTTCAAATTGGTAACGGTCGTTCAACGTTGCGGTGAGAAGACTTTTTTCCGCTTTGCAGCCTTGTAGAATCACGAGGCTTTCTGGGTTGATGTATTCAAGGTAATTTTTACCGCCTGCATCCGGTGCAACGTCGGTAAATAAGCGGTCATACAGACGTACTTCGCAATCCAGATTGTCGCTGGCGGATACCCAATGAATAACACCTTTGGCTTTTACACCGTCTGCGGGGTCTTTGCCCAGTGTGTCTTCAATCACTCGTGCGTGTACTTCAATAATGTTGCCTTCGGCATCTTTGATTGCCTCGTCTGCTTCGATGACATAGGCGTTGCGCAGGCGTACCCGTTTCCCTTTTACTAGGCGTTTGTAGTGCTTATTGGCTTCTTCACGGAAGTCATCTTGATCAATGTAAAGGGTATGTGAAAACGGAATTTCCCGTGTTCCCATGTCGTCGCGCTGAGGATGAACAGGGGCGATCATGGTTTCGGTTTGATCGGCGGGGTAGTTGGTTAACACCACTTTCAACGGGTGTAATACGCACATGGCTCGCGGGGAAATTTCATTCAGGTCGTTGCGGATGGCGTGTTCCAACATGCTAATGTCAACCACGCCTTCGACTTTGGTAACGCCTGCCATTTCACAAAAATCACGTAAGGCTTTGGGCGTAAATCCGCGTCGACGCATACCCGCGATGGTGGGCATACGTGGGTCATCCCAGCCGTCAACGTGTTGGTCATCGACCAATTGTTTCAGGCGACGTTTGCTGGTAACGGTGTAATTGACATTCAGGCGCGAGAATTCGTACTGATGCGGTTGCGCAGGCACGGGTAGGTTTTGAATAAACCAGTCGTATAACGGGCGGTGGTCTTCAAATTCCAAGGTGCAGATGGAGTGGGTAATGCCTTCTAGCGCGTCACTTTGCCCGTGCGCGTAATCATAAGAAGGGTAAATACACCATTTATCTCCGGTTTGGTGATGGCTAGCTTTCTTAATGCGGTAAATAACAGGGTCACGCAAGTTAATATTGGAGGCTGCCATGTCGATTTTGGCGCGTAAAGCACATGCACCTTCCTCGAATTCGCCTGCACGCATTTTCTCAAATAAGGCAAGGTTTTCATCAATGGAACGGGTACGGAAGGGGCTTTCTTTACCCGCTTCGGTTAGTGTGCCACGGTATTGGCGCATTTCTTCAGCGGTTAAATCGCAGACGAAGGCTTTACCTTGCTCGATCAGATACACTGCCCAGTCGTAAAGCTGGTCGAAATAATCCGAAGCGTAATGGACTTCTGCATCCCATTGGTAGCCCAACCATTGCACATCGTGTTGGATGGATTCGACGTATTCTTCTTCTTCCTTCGCCGGGTTGGTGTCATCCATGCGCAGGTTACATTTGCCGCCGTAACGTTGGGCTAAACCAAAATTCAGCCAAATGGATTTCGCGTGCCCTAAATGCAAATAACCGTTCGGTTCGGGGGGGAAACGGGTTCTGATTGCAGGGACTTTTCCGTTATGAAGGTCTTCTTCGATGATACGTTCAATGAAATTGAGGGGTCTGCCAGTATCGCTCATAGCTCTTGCTTCTTGTCCATTATTCCGATGCAGGAATTAGACTATTAAGCACATCAGATGTCCAGTATTGTGCCATAAGGGGTGTGTTTGCGGCGATGGGCGAATTGTGGAAGGAGAGGAATAAGGGGGGGTACAGAAAATTAACCGAAGATCATCTGGATTAAATAGATTTATCAAAAACCATTGTCTATAATTTGCTCTTCGGTGCGCCTTGCGCAAGCGTAAGGTTGACGTTGTAAGGTGACTCGTCATGGTCACTTGTACAGTTTAGGCGTGATGTCCGGTCACGCCTTTTTTGTCGCAATCTCTATAGACACAAATCCCCGCGCATGTTGTAAGATTGCCTTGTCCCCATACAACTAAATGTTAAAAAAACGGAGATTTATTTATGTCAAATCCATCCCCCAAGGTTTGCACTGCGCTACGTCCGGTTTTAGCCGCTGCGTTACTGACAATGACTACGGTAGGATTCGCGCCCAATGCATCGGCGGGTGTTTGCCCTGGCATTGCGATTCCAGCGTATTTCTACCCCGGTACAACGTGGACTACTGCAACTAACTCCGCGCCGCGTGTCAATGTAATGATCATGAACCCAAACAGTGGTCCGGGTTTAGCCTCTGATCCGCAATACGTGCAAGCGGTAAAAACGGCGCAAGCGGCAGGGATCAAAGTGTTAGGGTACGTAGCATCAGCTTACGGCGATCAAACCATCCGTTCCCCACAAAATATACAAAGCGAAATCGACAGCTATAAAAGCTGGTACGGCGTTGACGGCATTTTTGTGGATGAAGTGGCTAGCAGTACTACTTTCGTGCCTTATTATCAGCAAATTACCAACTACATTCGCGCTAGTAAGGGCGGTTTTGTTATGTTGAACCCCGGCGTTGTGCCTGCGGCAAGTTACATTGACATGGCGGACACCACCATCGTCTTTGAAGACAGTTACGCCAATTACGCCACTTGGGTTATGCCAACGTGGTTGTCGAATTACCCTGCAAGCAAAATCACACACCTTGTTTATGCGGCATCTTCTACCCAAATGCCGAATGCGGTGAAATTGGGGGCGGCACGCAATGCAGGGCAATTGTTTGTGACCAACGATAAGCTGGATAACCCGTGGGATACGTTGCCCAGTTACTGGACTTCGGAACTTTCCACTATCTTGACTGGCTGTAAATAGCCGTATCCTTAGCTGTTTGGCGCGTCCTAACTGTGACGGCAAGGACGCGCTGAATCACGAACGGGTGCGTTTGATGTAAGCCTGCGCGAAACGTTTCCCCAGTTGAATTTGCCCTTCTGCATCATAGTGAATGCGGTCAGGTAATTTGCCCAAGCCATCGGTAGAAATCAGGGTCGTGTTGGTTAATTGTTGGGGTAAATGTTGTTGTTGCTGACGCACACTGTTAGTCATGAGAAATGCAGGGTGTTCGGGGTTGATTTGCCCTACCAACAGTAAACTTTGGGGTGCGGCAACGTCTGTGCGTAACTGCCGTACCAAATTGCTTAAACGTGCTGCGTATTGATTGGCTTCTTGCGGCTGACTGCGTGCATCGCTTTCGCCTTGCATCCATAAAATGGCATCCACGCTTGCGGGGTAAGCATCCAGTGCAAACCCGATTTGACGCAATAAACTGCTGTATAATGCCCCGCCCGGTTGCCATTGTTTGATCGAACTGCCCGTGGCGGCTTGTTTCACCAAAATAATGTGATCATGCGGGAAAGCACGCGCTACATCGTGAGCGAAGGCGACTTCAGGGCCAAAGAAAGCAAATTCCGCCAATTTGTGCGGGCGACCTTGGTAGAAAAAACTGATATTTGACGGTGTGGTTTTGTAATCGGCAGGTAAATTAAACGTTTTACCGCGCCCCATCATATTGGATTGCCCTGCCATGATAATCAGGCGATCCTTTGCCCATGATGCACTCGGTTGCAGAAGTAAAGCCAACAACAGCCCAATACCCCCAAATGTGCGCATACCGTCTCCCTCTTTAGGTTGTGATGGCGCGACTTTAGCATATTCCGGCGGGGATTTAATTACTGCTTTCTGGGAACTCATTGCTGGGTATATACTCCAAAAAGTAAATTTATCGTGTTGCGTCCCGAATAGGGGTGATTAGGGCAAAGGCGTAGACACGGATTGCAAGGGCGTAAACAGGGCTGTTACACAAATCGCCGATTCAATTAGTCATTTCGGTATGCAGCGCATGACTTCAGTAGGGGGATTGTCATGGCTACTACGCATTTTGTTGTTCCCGGTACGGTATTCGCTTGGAATCAGGTTAAAGCGGGTGATATTGTTTTTCTTAAAGCCGGAGATCACGGCGACTTAATCATTAATAACGTTGGTGATCACACCGCATTGGTAAATGTCATGCCGGAAGTGGGTGCGGTGATTAATTTAAACCGTTTGGTTATTAATACCTGCACGAATCTGGTTTTCAACGGTAAAGGTAAAGTCACTGTCCGTACCAAAGGGAATGTTTCACCTGAAGTGCCCTTGGTTTCTATTTTAGGTGGGCAGGGAAATGTATTGCAGTGGTGTTATATCCAATCCGCTGCCAGCCGCGTGGGTTGGCAAGCCGCACAATGGCTAAAAGCGCGTGATGGTGTGTACGTAACGGGCAATGATTGCAAAGTCAGTAATAACGTGCTGCAAAATATCCGCACGGGGATTACATTGCGGGGTTGGGCGAGCGATGCAATTGCCAATTCGATTGACGGCTTTTGCGTGGATGGCATCCGCATGTTAGCCGATTATACTACCGCTGCGGATAATACGATTATGCACTCGTATTTAGGCAACCCGAATAACCATAATGATGCCATTCAATTGTGGAATGCGTCGTCGCCGAACCCGCAAGACGGTATTTTAAGTGGGGTAATTATCCAACGTAATCGCATTTATAATCGCTCTCGCGATGCAGGTGGGTTGCGTGATACGCAAGGCATTGGTTGTTTTGATGGTGTAATTCGCCAAGCATTGATTCGGGATAACGTAGTGCAAATCGACCATTATCACGGCATTACCCTTGGTGTAGCCGAATATTGCACCATTAGCGGTAATACCGTCATTGGTTCTGATCGTAGTAGTGAAAAGCAGCCGTGGATCATGTTGGGGACAAATAAAACCACCCGCTTGAGTTGGAAAAATACGGTCACGAATAATAAAGCGATGGATTTCAAACTATCCGGTACGTATACCGCCACAGGCAATCAAGATTTAGAACCTACCCAAGTGGCTAGCTTACTCGGTAACGGTATTTCTGATAACGTTATGTCAGCCGTTGCTTAATGTTTTTTGTAGAGCGTTTTGGCTTGAACGTGTTGGGGAGGAAGGTAACGATCCTCCCCATTTTTATGTCCCTTTCCGTTATACTCCCTTCCTTTACGGCACGATTACGAATAGGTCTCCATGCGCGTTCTTGGAATAGAAACTTCCTGCGACGAAACTGGCGTTGCGATTTACGATACCGATAAAGGTTTATTGGCTCACCGTTTATTTAGCCAAATTGCGATGCATGCTGAATACGGCGGAGTCGTGCCGGAACTGGCTTCGCGTGACCACATTCAGCGCGTTTTACCCCTAGTACGTGAAACATTGGCAGATGCAGGTTTGCAAAGGCATGATTTAGAGGGTATTGCCTATACGGCGGGACCGGGTTTAATTGGTGCGCTCATGACGGGGGCGGCAATTGCACGTTCAATGGCATGGGGATTGGGAATTCCAGCCGTCGGTGTACATCACATGGAAGGGCATTTACTTGCCCCTATGTTGGAAGAGAATCCACCGGAATTACCCTTTGTCGCGCTATTAGTATCGGGTGGACACACATTGCTGGTCGACGTACCACGCATTGGTGAATACCGTATTTTGGGCGAAAGTGTAGACGATGCGGCGGGTGAAGCCTTTGATAAAACTGCCAAACTGATGGGCTTGGATTATCCGGGCGGACCATTACTGGCAAAACTGGCGCAACAAGGGCAGGAAGGGCGGTATAAATTCCCGCGCCCAATGGTTGATCGTCCGGGGTGTGATTTTAGTTTTAGCGGATTGAAAACGTTTTCATTGACGACATGGCAGGCATCCTCGCAAACAGCGCAAGATAAAGCTGACATTGCATTGGCATTTGAGGAAGCTGTGGTCGATACCTTGTTTATTAAATGCCGCCGCGCGTTGGAACAAACTGGACGAAAGCGGTTAGTCGTGGCGGGTGGTGTTGGAGCGAATCAGCGGTTACGGGCAAAACTGGCGGAGTTAAAGGCGCGAGTGTCTTTCCCGCGCTTGGCATTTTGTACCGATAACGGCGCGATGATTGCGTATGCAGGGGCATTGCGTTTACAAGCGGGGGCGCGCGAACCTGCTGTGATTCAAGCACGTCCGCGTTGGGCATTAACCGAGTTGCAAGCGATTTAGGCTTACAATTCGCGCACGACACGGAAACCTAAGTTGGTATCCATTTCATCTAAATAGCGTTTTTTCCGCGCCGCACTGCGTGCTAAAACCGCAGGGTCAAACCATGAGCCACCTTTGGTGACATACCAATACGGGTTGGCGGATAAAGTAGGGCTACCATCGCGGTTAGCGTTAATGTGCGAAGTCGTCCAATGGCTGCTGGTGAATTCCCAAACATTGCCATGCATATCGTGTAAACCCCAAGCATTGGGAGTACGCATTCCGACTTCGCTGGCTTTGGGGGAAGGGAAACAGCGCGGCATGTACCAACGGCGTTTTTCTTGCGCTTCTTGGTACGGAAATAGCGGGTTGAAATGCACTTCCTTACAACTCACACTGTCCCCGTGGTAAAACGGGGTTGTTGTGCCTGCACGCGCGGCATATTCCCACTCCGCTTCGGTAGGTAAGCGGTAAGTGTGTCCGGTTTGTTCGCTTAACCACGCTAAATACAGTTTCACATCTTCCATGCGAATATTAATGGTAGGGTAACGCCCTTGGTGCCAAATCAACTCTGGGCGTAAATACCATTCCGTCGCTCTATGAAAAATAGCAAATTCCTCTGCCAGTATGGGGTATATACCTAACGCAAATGGACGCAAAATGCTGGTTAAATGGCGTGGAGCTTCTTCGCGGCGATGCCCGTATTCATTGCTATCAGACCCCATTTCAAAGCGTCCCGCTGGAATGACCGCCATTTCTGGTGCAAAACCCCCTATCTTCAAAGGATCACGAAAGAACGGTGATAGCGTTGCGAGGGTTGCAGTTTCCACTTGCAAGGCTTTGATTTGCTGAATATTTAACTCATCAACATAGGTAAGTGCGGAATCCGTTGCGAAATAGTCTGCTGTTGCCATCTGTATAAGTTCATGGTAATAAACTAAAAAAAGGATTATCACCAAATTGGGGATAAAGACAACACAGAATTCCATAATTTGCACTATATTTAATCCGAGGGTTCATCAATGTGGTCAGAATAGGGGAAACTGCATGGAGAAAAGGACATCTGTCAGAGGGGTAAAACGCCCATCCCGTAAGGCGCAGGTTTTGTTAGATGGCTTAATTATTTACGGGCAGGAATTGGGCGACGTTGGTAAGCAGTTAGAGCGTCTGTTACGGCAGCGCGGTGTACGATCTAGTATGGATCCGGTGTTTGCGAGTCGTTATCACTAACCAATAAGGAGTTAAAAAATTTCAGTGTTTTTAGTCCGTTAAAAAAAGCTGACACCTACCGGGGTCAGCTTTTTTG
>CAZJDN010000026.1:17393-19709 GCA_964544775.1 uncultured Thiothrix sp. | reverse complement strand
TTACGAAACCCCCGGCGGCACGATTTTGTTACCTGCGCACCGTGCGATTGAATCCTTAACCTTGGATCGTGAAGTAGCGCATTTGAAAGACAGCCTAATGCCGAAATACGCCGAGTTGATTTACAACGGTTACTGGTGGAGTCCAGAGCGCAAGATGATGCAGCAAATGATTGATGCATCCCAAGCCTTTGTTAACGGCACAGTCCGCATGAAACTGTACAAAGGCGCGGTCACAGTTGCTGGACGTAAATCGGACGACAGCTTGTTTGACGCACGCATTGCCACTTTCGACGACGATGGCGGCGCGTACAACCAAAAAGACGCGGAAGGTTTCATCAAACTCAACGCCCTGCGGATGCGTATCGCAGCCGTCAAAGGTCGTTAATTACCACTTACCCACCCCCTCTTCCACAACGGGAGAGGGGAGGAATGCCAATGGAAGAACGTTTAGAAAAACTCGAAATCCTGTTCATGCAACAGGAACAAATGCTGGAATCCCTCAGCCAGCAAATTTACCTGCAACAAAAAGACATCCAAGCTGCCCTATTGGAAATCGAACGCCTTAACGAAAAACTCAAAACCCTCGCCCCTTCTATCGTTGCCTCACAAGCCGAAGAAACCCCGCCCCCGCATTACTAGATACACCCAGAAAGTATTTGATTGCATGACTAATCGCTATCAACTCGTGCAAACGCCCATACATCTCGAACTCCACGACACGTTAGACCCTAAAATGGGCGCGGTCTATGTGGATTTCGTCGAGGGTAAAGCGCGGCATCGGCTAAAATTCGGCGGGGGCAAAGGGCAAGACATTGCCAAAGCGGTAGGTTTGCACAAGCACAAAAACCCGCATGTAATCGACGCTACGGCAGGCTTGGGGCGCGAATCATTTGTATTAGCGAGTTTGGGTTGTACGGTAACAATGCTAGAACGCTCCCCCATTGTTCACGCCTTACTCGCTGACGGGCTGCAACGGGCGCAGCAGTGCGCTGATGAAGAAATCCGTCACATTGCGCAACGCATGACCTTGCACCATGCTGATGCGCAAACATGGCTAGCCGCCTTACCGAATGCACCAGCGGCGGACGTGATTTACCTTGACCCCATGTTTCCCGAACGGCAAAAATCCGCGCTGGTACAAAAGGAAATGCGCTTTTTCCACCACGTAGTAGGCGACGATGCTGACGACGATGCTTTACTCGCCATTGCGTGCGAACGGGCAAAATACCGCGTGGCAGTCAAACGCCCCAACCACGCACCAACATTAGCCAACACAAAACCTGCCTTTGTTATCAGCGGGAAAGCGATACGCTATGACGTGTATTTAGGCAAAGCAACTGCGTAATAACACTAAAGCGAGAAAAATAACTGCTACCCGCAGCATATTTTTAAGAATTACGCTGTATAGTCGCCGTCTTTCGTGTGTATTCATAAACAGGAAGAACCCCAATGCAAAGAAACCATTTTCTTATAATTGCTGCCCTGCTGGGAATGTCTGCGGTAGTTTTTGGCGCATTCGGCGCACACCTACTGGAAAAAATGCTTGAGCCACACATGTTGCAACGTTTTCACACAGGCGTTGAATACCAGTTTTACCACACTGCCGCCTTACTTGCCGTTGCCGTCTTATGGGAAAAGCAAGCGCACCGCTGGCTAGGGTTTGCCGCTTACGGTTTTATCGTTGGCACAGTATTGTTTTCGGGTAGTTTATACGTTTACGCCCTGACGGGAATCGTAGCTATTGCCATGATTACCCCGATTGGTGGTACAGCATTTATTTTAGGTTGGTTATTTTTACTGTTGTACGCATTGACTGCACGCCGCTAATAAAGGAATGATGATGAATACAAAACTGAATTTAATTCCCCAATTACTGGCAGTTATTCTGCTGGGTGTATTGTGCGGGGTATTTATGGCATTCAGCGTTGATATTTCCCCTGCCATGCAAAAACTCGATGCAACAAGTTACATGCAATTGCAGCAGAACCTCAATCAAACCATTAAAAATACTGGCTTTGCGGTATTATTTTTTGGTGCAACCTTATTCCCTTTCCTTTCCGCAGGCATTGCAGCGTGGCAAAGCCGCCGCCGTTTAGCCATGTATTGGCTGATTGTCGCCTTGATTCACTTTATTGGAGTCTATTGGGTCAGTGTAGTAACCAATATTCCATTGCATCAAGAAATACTGGCATGGAATGCTTCCGCCCCTCCTAGTGATTGGCAAACGACTCGCGACAGTTGGGCAAACAGCAACAATTTCAGAACCCTTACGGAATTAGCGTGCTTCATCGGTGCATTAATGCTGGTCGTATTACG
>CAZJDN010000026.1:0-17293 GCA_964544775.1 uncultured Thiothrix sp. | reverse complement strand
TAGCGAGTAATAAACGTTATTTTGCAGCAGCATCTGCCGCAGGAAACGGATCAGGATGCGGAGTATTGTTTGTTGACGGCGGCAAAATGGGTAGTTGAAATTCCGGCTGCTTACCTGTTAAAGTTTTTAGGAAAGCAACAATTTTACTAACTTCTTCGTCGGTAAACTTTTTACCCAACTGCAATTGCCCCATTGTCGCCACAGCTTGCTCCAATGTTTTCGCAGCACCATCGTGGAAATACGGGTAAGTCATTTCCACGTTGCGTAATGTTGGCACTTTAAATTTAAAACGGTCTTCGTCTTTTTTCGTTAAACCTGCTACACCTTCTGCTTTATTATCGGTTTTATACGGCTCAACCACACCCATTTTTTGGAAACTCGCCCCACCAACTGCCGCACCATTATGACAAGCGACACAACCACTGTCTTTAAAGAGTTTGTAACCTGCTAAGGCTTTTTCATCCAGTGCTTTATCATCCCCCTTTAACCACTGATCGAATTTAGCATCCGGTGTTACTAAAGTTTCTTCAAATGCAGCAATCGCTGTTTTCACCATATCAATGTCAATCGCATCTTTGCTAAATACCGTTTTAAATTCCTCTTTGTATTGTGGAATCGAATCTAAAACATGAATAGCCAAATCGTGGGTAAACGCCATTTCGCCGGGGTTAGCAATCGGACCACCCGCTTGTTCTTTTAAATCTTTTGCCCGACCATCCCAGAATTGCGCAATATTCATGCTGGAATTTAATACTGTCGGAGCATTAATTGGTCCTTGATGCCAATGGTCGCCAATTGAGGTAGGTAAATTATCCGTCCCCCCCATACTTAAGTTATGGCAAGAGTTACAGGAAATAAAACCGGATTTAGACAAACGCGGATCAAAATACAGTTTTTTACCCAATTCCACCATTTTAGGGTCTTTGGGTATTACGGCTTCGATGGGTTTAATCGGTTCGTCTTTAAGGCTGGTTTCGGCTGCGAGTAACGTAGTTGCGCCGAGAGCTAGCAGCGAAACCACTAATAATTTTACCTTCATTCTTATCTCCTGTTTTTTTATGTCAATTCCTACAAAACAAATGCCATAGTAAACAGGAGAGAAAGCACAGGCTTGATGCACATCAAGGAAAAGCCACTCAGCTTATAGGGTTTTTCTCTTGATGTGATCTATTTTTTGAATCGTTATTGCCCCACACCCAGTAAAGCCAAAATACCCAAAACGGCAAAAATAACGGCGGCTACCGCATGTACAATGTTGAGTGGCAGTTTATTTGCCATTTTATCGCCAACTAATACAGCGGGAACATTGGCAATCATCATGCCTAAAGTTGTACCTGCGACGACAGAAAACAACGACGCATACTGTGCTGCCAATGCTACCGTTGCAATTTGGGTTTTATCGCCCATTTCTGCCAAGAAAAAGGCAATCAAGGTGGTAATGAAAATGCTGTGATGGGAGGACTCCACTTTTGCATCGTCTTCATCCAATTTATCGGGAATCATGATCCACACCGCCATTGCGAGGAAACCTACCCCTAACACCCAACGCAAAATATCAGCCCCCAAAACCGACGTAATCCACGCGCCAATTGCACCTGCTCCGGCATGGTTTAACAGGGTGGCAACTAAAATACCAAGGATAATCGGCACAGGGCGGCGGAATTTTGCTGCAAGCACCAACGACAACAACTGGGTTTTGTCGCCGATTTCTGCCAATGCCACAATACCCGTTGAAACAAGGAAGGATTCCATCTGCAAGCTCCCAAAAGGGGCGAGTATCGCACAATTGCGCCCCGCCCCACAGGATTACTTGGCGGCTGCTTTCGCTTTGCCTGCTTCTAACATTTTGACTAATTGATCCGCAGGACGGAAACCCGGAATCATCATGCCATCTGCGGTCACTAAAGCAGGTGTACCGTTTACACCTAATTTTTGCCCCAATTCAAATTGCTCAGCAACAGGATTCGGGCAATCTTTAACCGGAACGTCTTTGCCTTCTTTCATGTTACTTAAGGCTTCTTGTTTGTTGTCAGCACACCAAACACTAACCATTTTTTTGTACGTTGGTGAACCAACACCCGCACGCGGGTATGCCAAATAACGTACTGTTACGCCTTTATCATTTAAGGCAGGGACTTCTTTATGCAGTTTATGGCAAAACGGGCAGTCTACGTCGGTGAACGCATACAACACGTATTTCTCTTCGCCTTTTGCTTTGAATTCAATGGTTTTGCTTGCATCAATTTTATCAACTAACGCTTTACGTTCGCCCGAACGGGATAATTCAGTCAGGTTGCTTTTGGTTTGTGCGTCAATTAAATCGCCTGCGAAAACGTAATGGGCATCGCCACTGACGTAAATCACTTCACCGCCGAATTTAGCTTCAAACACGCCTGCAACGGGCGTTGATTTTAAGGAATCTGGGCTGCTACCGAAAACGGGTTTCATTTTTTCTGCTAGATCAGCCGGAACAGTCGCGTCCGTTTGGGTTGCCGCTGGTGCAGCAGCGGGAGTTGGAGCTGTTGCTGCCGCAGGTGCAGCGGTTGTTGCAGGAGCTGCCGCTGCGGGTGCTGCTGCTTTCTCTTCCGCCATTGCCCACGTTGTTGCGAGGGCGATACTGATTGCTACACCCAAAATTACTTTCTTATACATACGTTTTCTTTCCTGAATCAAAATACTGCGTTAGTCAAAATGTTATTGTGTCATCAGCCAAGGGTTGCAACCTTACCATGCTTACCCCCACCTGTACATGAATAGCCCATTCATCCCCGTGGATGGTGTTCGCGGTGTAAATCTTGCAAACGGGCTTGCGCAACGTGGGTGTAAATTTGCGTGGTTGACAGGTCACTGTGCCCTAGCAACATCTGTACGACCCGCAAATCTGCCCCGTGGTTCAATAAATGTGTGGCAAATGCATGGCGTAAGGTATGCGGGGAAATGTTACGTACAATCCCCGCTTGCAGTGCGTAACGTTGCACCAACACCCAAAACATCTGCCGCGTCATGCTAGTCCCCCGCGCCGTAACAAAAACGTGCTCGTCAATCGGTTTGTTTTGCATTAATGCGGGACGAGCTTCGCGTAAATAGCGTTGAATCCACTCGTGGGCTTCTTCGCCCATAGGCACGAGGCGTTCTTTTCCGCCTTTGCCAACAATCCGAATAACACCATTTTGCAGGGAAATTTCGTTCAAACGAATCCCCACTAATTCAGAAACCCGCAACCCTGTTGCATACAACAATTCCAGCATGGCTCTATCGCGCAAACCAAGTGCTTCGTTTTCCTGCGGGGCTTGTAACAGCGCGTCCACTTCGATTTCTGATAATGTGGCGGGTAAATATCGCCCTTGGCGTGGCGTTTCAATCTGGGCGGAAGGGTCATCTTTGCGCTTATTTTCACGCACTAACCAACGGTAAAACCGCCGCATACTGGAAAGCAAACGCGCCACAGATGTTGCCTTTGCCCCTTCCCCCGCACGCATTGCCAAATACGCCAAAAGATCACCTCGCTCGGCGTGTTCTAAGCTAACATTACGTTCCCCTAACCAATGGCAAAGTAAGCGCAAATCGCGCTCATAACTGGCTAAGGTATTGCGACTCGCGCCACGTTCTGACCAAAACTCATCCAGAAAGCGGTCAATTAATGCTTGGTTCAGGCAGTTTAAGCGAATCATCGCAGGTGGGGATTTTTTCACAGGCTTCATGGTCTCACAGCCAAAGCGTTAATAATTTACAACAATCCTTGCACAAAACAGGGGCGACAGCATGAAGAATAACGAATTCCAAACACTAGGTATGACGCAGCACATGCTGCGAGAATTTCGCGCACAATGCAACCGCCGTGCTGCCGAAGCACTTAAAGCACAGCAAATTCAACTGGATTACCCGCAATTTGCGCAAGAGTTACTGACTTACCCACTATTTACCAACCCAGCGTGCGGCAATCAAACAGGTGAGGAATTTTTTAACCCTAACGCACAAGAAGAACACTGCCGTCGTTGGCTGCACTTTTTTACGCCCGATGCCAATCAACTGCCGCAGGAAGCGCAATGGCAAGCGATGGAACAGCAACTGGCGTTACTCAAACACCGTTACCGCAGCGCAACTTCACCGCGTTTAGCTGCTTTTACCGCCGCAATGCTTACCTTGATTTTGTTGCTCATGCGGGGGCATTTCTTGCTGGCGACTGCCCCCATCGCGGCAGTAATTGGGTATTGGATGCGTACTGAACAACAAGCCAAACAAGCGCGGCAAGATTTGCTCGCACATTTGGCAGAAATGGACAAACTGCACACGCAAAAAGAAAACCTGTTACACCAATTCGCCAGTTTGCCACCGCCTGCGGAACAAACCGATTTTCACCAGCGTTACCAGCAAGCCAAAACGCGCTTACTGCAAAATACCTTGCTGCACCTATTGCGCCCCCACCAATTGGGGGATTTAAACAACGTGTTAAAACAACAGCAGTGGATTGGCTTTATTAACGAAAGTTGGGGCTATTTACAAATCCCGTTGAAAGCGCAACGTAACAGTAAAATCGCGCGTCTATTACTGGATGAACAGCAACCCACCCTAATGGCATTGCAAACGGAACACCACGAGCGCAGTAGCGAAACCCTGTTTCGAGTGCAATATGTGCATTTGTGGTTATTGACCCCTAGTGGCTTATTGCTCGGTTACGCCTATTATGATCGGGTAACGGATCAGTTTTTGTACGAACAGCACGAATTCCACCCTTACTCGCAATTGACGCACATTCGCACGACCGAACAGCCGCTACCGGAACACAGTGCATTAAAAGAACGGTTGCCAGAAACCTTGTACCGCCGCTATTTCCGTCAACCTTTAAGCGTATTATCTATCGGCACGAGCAAAGGCAAATTATACGAATGCGCCCTCACGTCCACTGCGGAAGACTTAGCCGCCACACAGCGTTGGAATGCAGCGCACGGCTTGGATAGTGATGTCAGTCACTTAAGTCGCCAACTGCACCAACGGGTTTACGGTAGTACAGCGGCGGTTGCGTAATGCATTAGGAAGCCATGAGTGCCGCCATTTTCGCGGCAGTCGGGTGTTCGACCACGCCTTTTTCCGTAACAATCGCGTCAACTAATGAGGCGGGTGTTACGTCGAAAGCCGGATTCCACGCTTGGGCTTGCAACGCCGCAATGCGTTGATTACCGACGTTTAGCACTTCTTCCTGCGCCCGTTCTTCAATCGGAATGTCTTTGCCTGTCGCGGTATGCATATCGATGGTGCTGGTGGGGGCAACCACCATGAATTTAACCCCGTGGTAACGTGCATTTACCGCCAGACTGTATGTACCGATTTTATTCGCTACATCGCCATTCGCTGCAATCCGGTCTGAACCAACGATGACCCACGAAACCTTGCCTTGGCGCATTAAACTTGCCGCCGCACCTTCGCAAATTAAGTGGGAAGGAATTTTATCTTTCACCAATTCCCACGCTGTCAGGCGCGAACCTTGCCACCACGGGCGGGTTTCATCGGCGTAAACGTGCTGGATTTTACCGCTGCTGTACGCGCTACGGATTACCCCCAACGCCGTACCATAACCGCCCGTCGCTAATGAACCTGTATTGCAATGAGTAATGACAGCGAAAGACTGTGGAATCAGTGCACTACCCAATTCCCCCATGCGGTAATTGGCTTCAATGTCTTCTTGATGGATGCGTTGCGCCACTTCCAGCAAAATCGGCTCTGGATCACCTTGCACCGAATCCAGTACCGCACTCATGCGATCCAATGCCCACATTAAATTGACGGCAGTTGGGCGCGAGTTTCGCAAGGTTTCACGCTCCGCTTCTAAGCGTTTACGCCAATCGTGCGGGTATTGTTTGTAACTCTTACGCGCCGCCATCACCATCGCGTAAGCAGCCACAATGCCAATCGCAGGCGCACCGCGCACAACCATGTTGCGAATCGCTTCGGCGGTTTCATCCGCGCTGTATAATTCAACGTATTGCTCGTTATGCGGAAGTTTACGCTGGTCAAGTAACACCAGATGATTGTCTTTCCACTCTACTGCACGGATCGAATCGTGTTGACTCATTATAGTTTTCGGCATAAATAGGTTATTTAAAGTGGCAATCTTACAACACCCTCATGGAAATAGAATTACTCCTCATCCCCGAATGGGTTATTACGGTTAATGCGGATAACCAAGTGCTGCGACACCACGCTGTAGCGGTGAATGATAGCAGGATTATAGACATACTGCCTGCTTCAGCGGCGGAAAAACGCTATACAGCGCGTGAAATTCTGCGCCTGCCGCAACACGCGCTCTTACCCGGTTTGGTCAACGCGCATACCCATGCAGCGATGTCCCTACTCAAAGGTTTAGCCGACGATTTACCGTTGATGGATTGGTTGCAAAACCACATCTGGCCTGCCGAAAGCCGTTGGGCTGATGCACAATTTGTATACGATGGCTCGCAACTCGCCATTGCGGAAATGTTACGTTCGGGTACAACCTGTTTCAACGATATGTACTTTTTCCCCGAACAAACCGCCAAAGCAGCCGACGAAGCAGGGATTCGAGCCACCATCGGCTTAATCATGATTGATTTCCCCACTGCATGGGGCAGCGGCGCGGATGAATACATCCAAAAAGGCTTGGCATTACGTGAGCAATTGCGCGATAAACCCTTGCTTAGTAATGCATTTGCTCCGCACGCCCCGTATACCGTTTCCGATGAACCGTTACAGCGCGTGCAACAACTCGCGTGCGAACTGGATATGCCCGTACACATGCACGTCCACGAAACGGCTTTCGAGGTGCAACAAGCCCTTGCGCAAACGGGCGCACCACCGTTAGCACGACTGGAAAACTTGGGGCTACTGGACAAGCATTTTCTCGCGGTACACATGACACAACTGACGGACGAAGAAATTGGTTTACTGGCAGAAAAAGGGACGCACGTTATTCACTGCCCTGAGTCCAACCTCAAACTGGCAAGCGGCTTTTGCCCCGTGGCGAAATTACTCGCGGCAGGGGTCAATGTCGCCCTAGGCACAGACGGCAATGCCAGCAACAACGATTTGGATATGTTGGGAGAAATGCGTACTGCTGCCCTCCTTGCCAAAGCCGTTGCCCACGATGCCAGTGCGGTTTCCGCCACCCAAGCCTTACGCATGGCAACCATTAATGGCGCGAAAGCCCTCGGTTTAGCACAAGACATTGGCTCGCTCGAAATCGGCAAAGCCGCCGATATGATTGCGCTTGACCTGAGCGGCATTGAAACCCAACCGCTTTACGACCCCGTTTCGCATCTGGTGTACTGCGCTAACCGCAACCAAGTTACCTACACTTGGGTCGCAGGCAAAGCCTTATTACGCAATCGCCAATTGACGACCCTTGACGAATCCGCCCTTATTGCCAAAGCACAGGCATGGCAACAAAAAATTGGAGCAAATGCATGACAACAGCCAATGTTGACCCCAACGAAATCCGCAAATTTGAAGAGCTAGCCTACCGCTGGTGGGATACAGAAAGCGAATTCAAACCGCTGCATGACATTAACCCCTTACGCCTGAACTACATTGATGACCGCGTGCAATTACACGGTAAGAAAGTCATTGATGTTGGTTGCGGCGGCGGCATTCTAGCCGAAAGCATGGCACGGCGCGGCGCACAAGTAATCGGCATTGACATGGGTGCTACCCCACTGTCTGTAGCACAAATGCACGCCCTCGAATCCCACGTTGAAATCGAATACCGCCAAATCCGTGCCGAAGACATGGCAACCGAAGCCCCCGCACAATTCGATGCAGTAACGTGCATGGAAATGTTAGAACACGTTCCCGACCCCGCGTCGGTGATTGCAGCTTGTGCGCAACTGGTTAAACCCGGTGGAGATGTATTCTTTTCCAGCATTAACCGCAACCCGAAAGCCTTTTTGCTGGCAATTATTGGCGCGGAATACGTCATGAACATGCTCCCCAAAGGCACACACGAATACGGCAAATTCATCAAACCGTCGGAACTCGAAAAATGGGCGCGTTCCGTCGGACTAGAACTGCGGAATATCAGTGGGATGACCTACAATCCCCTCTTCCAGAGTTACCGTTTAGGCAAAGACGTTGACGTAAATTACTTAATGCACTTCAAGAAGGAAATCGATTGATGAGAGCCAAACACGCAGTCCCCCTGCTGCTGTTGCCCCTGATGATTAGCGGCTGCGCTGTCCAGTATGACCCCGTACAAGTCACCCCCAATGGCGAAGTACGCGCAACCCACATGACTCCCGCACTGCAAAGCGAAATTCAGGCACTCGAAGCAGCCTTGATTGCGATGGATCCGCAAGTAATTAGCCCCCAAGAAGCCCATGACGTTGCCCACGATGCCATTATTTACCCCATGTATTTGGCAAACGATTGGAACTTGACGTGGCCGCCGCTGTACCACAACACCTTACGCAATGCTGACCACCGCAAAGCAGGCTTGTGTGTTGATTGGGCGCGAGCAATGCGCGCACGGATGCGCACCAAACATTTACAAACCTTTGATTTATACTGGGCTATCGCGCACAAAGGCAATGCTTGGCGCGAACACAGTACCCTGATTGTCACCCCGAAAGGGCATCCAATGGACGAAGGCATGGTGTTAGACCCGTGGCGCAACTCCGGCAAATTGTTCTGGAGTCGCCTCAAAGCAGACACCGAATACCCGTGGAAATATTTTGAAGGTCCGGGTTAAGCCCTACTGTTTGTGAAAGGTTAATACCAGCACATCACGCCATGCAGAGTGTGCTGGGTCTGCGGGGTAAATTTCCGTTACCCCGTGGTATACCGCATGGTCATTGACTAATACCACATCCCCCGCCGAAGCTAACATGCCCTCCCCAATCGGATTCATGGCATTGTCGTAAATCTGGCTCACGCCACCGTCAATGTTGTGCCGATCCATCAACATAATCAGGATGTATTCCGCCCCGTCTTTATGCACACCTTCTGGAGTCGGCTTCCCTGCTTGTTCGGCACGCGCCACAATACGGAATTGGTGTGCTTGAATGCGCCATAAATCCGTCACACCGCGTGAAAACTGCTTTACCGCCCATTGCACGATGCAGCCCAAGGTTGGGTTTTGCACCGTCGTAGACAACCACGGGCGAAAATGCCGATTAAACCCGCCGTGTACGTGGTTGTAATGGCTGCTTTGATAATGCGGCTCGTGAGGAAGCAGGGTTAATTGATTGTTTTTCCAATGAAAGACCGAGTAACGGCGGTAGCGATAATTGCCTCCATCACGCAAATACGGGTCACGCACCAACCCATTCCAACTGGAGCGGAAACGACGATAAGCCTGCCCCATGCGTTGCACAAGTTGTTGCTGCAAACAGCTAGCATCGCCCACTGCCAACATAAACCCCAGTTTTTGCAATTGCGTATTCACTTAGTCCACTTTACTCAAAAATGACGAGAAGTCTTTATGTTACGTGTTTGCGATGAGTGTCGCACGCAATGGCGCAGGATAACCTTCAATCGTGCGGCTGGCATCCTGCGGATCAAGGAAATCCGCTAAGGATTCACCTTTACTCCATGCGGTACAACGTTGTTCTTGCACGCTGGTTGCCGTTACATCCACCACACGAATGTGGTTAAAGTTCAAGCGTTTCAACCACAATTCCAGTAAAGCAATGGAAGGAATAAACCACACATTACGCATCTTCGCGTAACGGTCTTGCGGCATTAACACGGTTTGCGCATCGCCTTCAACCACTAAGGTTTCTAGCACCAATTCTCCCCCCGCACGCAAGGCACGACGCAATTCCTGCAAATGCCCTAACGGGTCACGACGGTGATACAACACGCCCATTGAAAACACAGTATCAAAGCCTTTTTGCCGCAAATCAGGCAAATCTTCGCTTTTCAACGGCAACATCCACACCGGATGTTCGCCAGCATACTGTTTAATGGCTTGAAATTGCGTCAGAAACAGCAAGGTAGGGTCAATACCAACGACCGCTTGCGCACCCGCACCGTACATGCGCCACAAGTGATAACCGCTGCCGCAACCTACGTCCAACACGATACGGTCTTGCAAGGAACTCAAGTGCGGTAACACCCGTTCCCATTTCCAATCCGAACGCCATTCGGTATCAATTGCAATCCCGAACAGTTCGTAAGGCCCTTTGCGCCACGGAATCAAGGCTTGTAACGCGGCTAGCAACTGCGCGTGTTCAGTCGCTGTGAGGGCTTGCGCTTCCCCTATCCGCACAGCACGCCCATTGAAATCCCGCACAGCAGTTTGCAATGCAGGTAACGTGGCTAATGCGGCTTGCCATTCGTTTTGCTTACCGTGCGTATGCGCGGCGGCTTGCACCAATTGCGCAGGCAACGTATCTAACCACGCCGATAAGCGTGAATCCGCGAGGAACTGAAACAGCGAGGTATAATCCATCAGGCTTTCACCGCCAACAATGAAGCAAAATTAAACCCTTGAAACCATTGCACAACCTGCGTAAACCCTGCTTCCTGCAAACGTGCCTTGTGCTGTTCCAATGTATCGGGAATGAGCACATTTTCCAGTGCGGAACGTTTCTGGCTGATTTCCAATTCGCTATAGCCGTTAGCGCGTTTAAACACCAAATGCAGCTCGTTCAGTAAATCTTGCTCACCTGCATCCGCCGCGACCAGTTTTTCCGACAAAACCAATACCCCACCGGGACACAAGCCCTCATAAATGCTACGTAACATGGCTAAACGTTCCGCAGGCTTGAGGAATTGCAGGGTAAAATTCAACACGACCACCGATGCATTTTCCAGCTTAACCGACTGAATATCATCGCAAATCAGTGAGAATTGTTCAGCGGGTAAATGCCGCTGCAATATTTGCTGGCAACGGCTGGTCATCGCGCTGGAATTATCCACGCACACGAAATGCGCACCTGTCTGACGCACTTGCGAAGCCATTGATAACGTCGCCGCCCCTAAAGAACAACCCAAATCGTATACCCGCGAGTCCGCTTGCACATAACGCCGTGCAATCACACCGAGTAAACTGATAATGGCTTCGTAACCGGGGACAGAACGGCGAATCATGTCGGGGAACACATCCGCTACTGCGTCAGTAAAAGCAAAATCCACCAATTGCCCTTGCGGCAAAGCGTAAACCGTATCGCGTTGCATTACTGCGCACTCACCGCTTCACCCGCCCATTGCGCGTCGGCAGGTTGACGCGGGAATACCGCATGTTCGCCAGTACGTTGCCCAGCATCCGCCCCCAAATAAAACAAGAACGGTGCGACTAAGGCTTCAGGGCGAGCCACGGTTGCAGGGTTTTCACCGGGGAAGTTCAAAGTACGCATACTGGTGCGAATAGGTCCTGTATCCACGCTATTCACGCGCATGAAATGCTTCGGATCGTCGTGTTCATCTGCCAAAATATCACACAGTGCACGCAACCCCGCTTTTGCCACCCCAAATGCGCCGAAAAAGGCTTTATTGGAAGTATGATCGGCAAACACAATCGACGGGTCAGCCGCTTCGCGCAACACAGGCAAACAAGCGTGTGTCAGCAAGAAATTGGCGTGTAAATTAATCGTGATCGTTTTCGACCACATTTCAATGTCATACAAACTAATCGGCGTAAATGCTGCCAACCACGCAGCGTTTAATACCAAACCATCCAACCGCCCCAATTGCGTGCGAATGTTTTCTGCCAAATCAGCGTAATCTTTTGCTACCGCGCCTTGCATATCCAACGGGTAAATCGCGGGTTCTGGATAGCCTGCATTCACGATTTCGTCGTAAGTTTCTTCCAAACGGCGCATTTCTTTATCCAGTAACACCACCGTTGCACCGTATTGCGCACACGCTTTCGCAATCGCCCGACCTAGACCAGCGGCTGCACCTGTCACCAAAATGACACGCGCTTGCAATGCGCTAGCGGTAGGTACATACGCGAGTAAATCTTCTTGCATTAAGGTTCTCCGCTTGGGGGTTCTTGAAAAGAAGCAGAGTGTAACGCTTATCGGACAAAGGGTGTAGGGCGCGGCTCTTATTTACCTATTTTGCAGGGTATGTTTGCTTATCGGGCGTGTTATTCTGCTATGCTTCGCACTTGCGCAATCGCGCTTCCCAATCTAACGCAAGAAAGATAGCAGGAGTTTACCTATGCCCTGGAACGAACCGGGTGGAAATCAACAAGACCCGTGGTCAGGAAAAAAACGTAATGCGGACAATAATCCCGAAGAACTTATCCGCAAATTAAATCAAAAACTGAGCGGGCTGCTCGGTGGCTCAGGTGGCGGCGACAATAACGATGATAATAGCAATAGCTTGAAAGGTATCGTTTTCATTGGCGTTATTGGGCTGATTGCGTGGCTGCTCTCCGGTATTTATACCGTCGATGCCCGCCAACAAGGGTTAGTATTACGTTTTGGTGCTTTTCAAGAAACAACCGGAGCAGGTTTGCACTGGCGTTTACCGTTCCCGATTGAAACGGTGGAAATCATCGACGTTGAACAAAACCGTAGCGCACAAGACCGCAGCAGTATGCTGACTAAAGATGAAAACATCATCGAAATCGGTGTTTCTGCGCAATACAAAATCCGCAATGTGGAAGATTACGCCTTCAATGTCAAAGACGTAGACTTAAACGACCCCAGCGGCACGCTGTATCAAGTCATGCGCGGCGCAACCCGCGAAATCGTTGGGCGCAATGACATGGACTTCATCCTCAAAGAAGGGCGTGAGCAAATTGCGATTGATACGCAAAAGCTGATGCAATCCGTCTTGGATGAATACAAATCGGGATTGCAAGTGATCAAAGTCAACTTACCGTATGCCGAAGCACCAACGGAAGTAAAAGAAGCCTTTGATGATGCGAATAAAGCGCGAGAAAACGCCACCCAATTTAAAAACGAAGCGGAAACTTACAGCAATCGCGTCTTACCTGAAGCGCGTGGTAAAGCCGCTCGTTTGCTCGAAGAAGCCGAAGGTAAACGCCAAGAAGCCATTGACCGCGCCGAAGGTGATGCAGCCCGTTTCAGCCAATTGGTAACAGAATTCCGCAAAGCACCGGACATTACCCGCGAACGTTTGTACTTAGAAACGATGGAATCCGTCATGAGCGGCAGCCGCAAAGTCGTGGTGGATGCCAAAAGCGGTAACAACATGATTTACTTACCCATGACTAACAACGCCAGTAGCACCGAGCAAAGTGCGATGGATGCTGCCACCAACGCAGCTAGCACCGCAACACCTGCTACCCCTGCGAATACGACCAGTAAAACGCCTGCACAACCTGCATCGCCCCCCGCCAACAACGGCAATAACGGGGCGAACAAAGCCCCTACACAAGACAATGCCAATACTAACTCTGGCGATATTGTACGCGACGCTGCGCGGAACAGTGCACGGGAGGGACGCTAATGGACGGGATTAAAAACCTCATTTTCAGCTTTGGTTTGCTGATTGTCATGGTGCTGTTTATGTCATCGTATACCGTTGACCAACGCGAACGCGCTATTTTGTTCCAATTCCGGCAAATCGTTGATGCGGATATTCAACCCGGCTTGCATTTTCGCATTCCGTTTATGAATACGGTCAGCAAATTCCCCGCGCAAGTATTAACCATGACCTCCAAGTCCGAACCGTTTCTGACGGGGGAAAAGAAATACGTCACGGTGGATTTCTTTGTTAAGTGGCGTATTCGTGACTTTGCAAATTTCTACCGCTCTACAGGTGGTGGACGCATTGCGGATGCCGAAAACCGTTTAGAGCAATTGATGAAAGACGGGCTGCGTAACGAATTCAGCCGCCGTACCATTCAAGAAGTATTGTCTGCCGAACGCGCAAAAATCATTCAAGGGTTTGAAAACAATTCCAACGAAGTTGCCAAACAATTGGGGATTGAAATCGTTGACGTGCGCGTCAGCCGCATCGACTTCCCTGACAGCGTTAGTAATTCGGTTTACGAACGGATGCGTTCCGAACGGCAACGGGTAGCGCAAGATTTCCGTTCACGCGGACAAGAGGAGGCGGAAAAATTACGCGCGGCGGCTGATCGCCAAGCAACCATTATTCTGGCGGATGCTTACAAAGAAGCGGAAAAGAAACGCGGTGAGGGGGATGCAAAGGCAGCGGAAATTTACGCCAATGCCTACCAACAAGACCCTGAATTTTATGCGTTTTACCGCAGCTTAAGTGCTTACCGTAACAGTTTAGGCAAACCCGGTGATGTCATGGTGGTTGAACCCGATTCCGAGTTCTTCCGTTACTTTAAACAAAAAACCACGCCGTAAACTACGTGAACGTTAATTGGCACGACCTCTTTAACGCACTCGCGCTAGTGCTCATACTGGAAGGGCTGCTACCTTTTGCTAGCCCTTCCCGTCTCAAGCAAACCTACGCACAACTGCTGAACTTACCCGACAAAACCTTACGAAGCATTGGTCTGGCGAGTGTAATTGCTGGTATCCTACTGCTCTTTGTGATTTGACTAGTTGGACTATGCCACACACTGATCAATACTGGGCACTCCCAGACGGGATTAGCGAAGCCCTGCCCGATGAAGCGGAACGTTTGGAACAACTCCGTCGTGAATTGTTAGACCTGTATGCTACATGGGGCTACCGCCTTGTCATGCCTCCCTTAGTGGAGTTCATGGAATCGCTGCGTACCGGACATGGCACGCACTTGGATGTGCAAACCTTCAAACTTACCGACCAATTAAGTGGGCGCATGATGGGTGTACGCGCCGATATGACCCCACAAATTGCGCGGATTGATGCCCACAAGCTGAAAACCGAGCAACCGAATCGCTTGTGTTACATCGGCAGCGTTTTACGCACCCGTGCTTTCCACCGCGACAGTTCACGCTCCCCATTACAAGTAGGGGCAGAATTATTTGGGCACGCGGGTTTAGACAGTGATTATGAAGTCATTGCCTTGTTGCTGGAAACGTTAAACCACTGCCACCTTCCTGATATTACGTTGGACATTGGGCACGTTGGTATTTTCCGCGCATTAGCCCGTGCGGCTGGCATGAATGCGCAACAAGAAACTGCGTTCTATAACATGCTGGAACGCAAATCCCTGCCGGAAATTGATGCATGGTTGGCTACAGCAAACCTGCCTGCTGACCTCAGCGCGTGTTTGCAGCAATTACCGCGTTTAAGCGGGGCAAGCGATGTATTACTGACCGCAGAAACATTATTCGCCAACGCGCCGACCGAAGTTCGTGCAGCCTTGGATTACTTGCGCACCTTAACAGATCGCATCGCGGCAAATTTCCCGCAGTGCCGTATTCATATCGATTTAGCGGAATTAAGCGGCTACGATTACCATACGGGCATTGTGTACGGTATTTACACAACGGGTATTGGGCGCGAAATTGCCCGTGGTGGGCGTTACGACGGTATCGGCGAAGCATTTGGGCGGGTGCGTCCAGCAACGGGTTTCAGTACCGATTTGCGTACCCTCGCAAAATTTGCCATGCCCTACCTGCAACCTGCGCATAATGCGGCTATTTTCGCCCCCGCTGAACACGATACAACATTAGAAGACTGCATTCGTGAGCTGCGCACGCAAGGTAAACGGGTTATCCGTGCTTTAAGTGGGCAAACAGACACACCTGCCACACTCGGTTGCACACAACAGATTACAAAACGCGACGGACAGTGGACTGTCGTAACGGTTTAATTCATTTTAGGCAATTTTTTGAGCGAGATTGACATGGGAAAATTTGTCGTTGTATTGGGTACGCAATGGGGCGATGAGGGCAAAGGGAAAGTTGTTGACCTTTTGACCGAAAACGCTTCAGCCGTTGTCCGCTTCCAAGGTGGACACAATGCGGGTCATACGTTAGTCATTAACGGTGAAAAAACCGTTTTACACCTGATTCCGTCTGGCATTTTGCGTGAAGGCGTGGAGTGCATGATTGGTAACGGCGTGGTGCTTTCCCCAGAAGCCTTACTGAAAGAAATCACCATGCTGGAATCACGCGGTGTACCTGCGCGTGAGCGTTTGAAAATTTCCGAAGCGTGCCAATTGATCCTGCCTTACCACGTTGCTTTAGACATGGCGCGGGAAAAAGCACGCGGCGCAAAAGCGATTGGGACGACAGGGCGCGGCATTGGTCCGGCTTACGAAGACAAAATCTCCCGCCGTGGTTTGCGCGTGGGCGATTTGCTGCAACCGGAAGCCTTCAAAGCCAAGCTCGACGTGATTTTGGATTACCATAACTTCGTGCTGCAACATTATTTCAAAGTTGAGCCGATTGACGCGCAAGTGGTATTTGACGAAGCCATGCGTATGGCTGAAGTGTTGAAACCCATGATCGCGGACATTCCTAACCGTTTGAGCGAACTGCAAAAAGCGGGTAAAGATGTGATGCTCGAAGGCGCACAAGGCACAATGCTTGACATTGACCACGGCACTTACCCATTCGTGACCTCTTCCAGCACTACCGCAGGCGGCGCGTGTACGGGTTCGGGCATTGGTCCGCGCAATATCGATTACATCGTTGGTATTACCAAAGCCTACACTACGCGCGTCGGTTCTGGCCCGTTCCCAACCGAATTGTTCGATGCGACAGGTGCGCATTTGGCGAAAGTGGGGAACGAGTTCGGCTCTACCACGGGTCGTCCGCGCCGTTGCGGTTGGTTCGATGCCGTTTCGTTGCGTCGTGCGATGAACATTAACAGCATCAGCGGTTTGTGTATTACCAAACTCGACGTTTTGGACGGTTTGGAAACCGTTAGCCTGTGTACAGGTTACAAACTTGATGGCGAAGTAATCGACGTTCCACCCGTTGATACCGATGCGTTTGCGCGTTGCGAACCCATCTACGAAGACATGCCGGGTTGGAGCGAATCCACCTTTGGTATTACCAGTTACGACGCATTACCCGCGAATGCCAAAGCGTACCTGAAACGTTTGGAGGAAGTGGTGGAAACGCCTATCGATATTATTTCGACAGGGCCAGACCGTGACCAAACCATCGTGTTGCGCCACCCTTACGCAGCATGATAGTTGACAATACAGTAACAATGGATGTTAGCCGCCGTTTCGGTGGCATCATCCGCGTTTACGGTGAAGCGGCGTTTGCCCGCTTCACTCAAGCGCACGTCTGCGTCATTGGTGTAGGTGGCGTAGGTTCGTGGGCAGTGGAAGCACTCGCTCGCAGCGGCATTGGCAAACTAACCCTCATTGATTTGGACAACGTGGCAGAATCCAATATCAACCGCCAATTACCCGCGCTAAGTTCCACCGTTGGGCGTGCCAAAGTCGATGTATTAAAAGAACGTTGCCACGACATAAACCCCAC
>CAZJDN010000025.1:15210-19736 GCA_964544775.1 uncultured Thiothrix sp. | reverse complement strand
GCACTGATTTTGCCTTCGCTACGGTTTAGAGCTTGCTCATAAAGGACAGGGGAAGATTGATTCCAGTGGATATTTTGAAGCTTTTCCAGACCCAGTGTAGTTGCAAGGTGCTGTGCCAAAATGGCTGCTGTACTCATTTAACGCCTCCGGTAGCGTGTCTATCGAGAAATGATTGGGTAGCACGAGAGAAAGGCGGCAAATGATAAAATATCTTGCCACGCATTAGAAGCCTCCTCCACGCGAAAACTCTGTAAATGGTTGCACATTGTCGACAATTTGTCGCTTTTATGCACTGATCAATATCATATTTAAGAATGCTAAGCGCATTTTATGCAGCCTTTATCAATCAATATGATATTCTCGCGTAATGGAAAATTTTTACTTAAGCCAAACACGTTTTGATTCCTTTCCGCTGGATGAAAAATTATTAAGCTCTGTACGTGAGGCGGGTTTTGAATACTGCTCACGGATTCAAGCGGAAGCCTTACCCCTTGCCTTGACGGGGCAGGATGTTGCTGGGCAAGCGCAAACGGGCACGGGCAAAACAGGCGCGTTTCTGATTGCGGTGATGCAACATTTACTCACCAACCCATTGCCGGATGCAGCAGCAGGTACGGTGCGGAGCATGATTCTTGCGCCGACCCGTGAGCTGGCAATCCAAATTGCACGGGATGCTGAAACACTGGGTAAACACACCGGATTACGCAGCGTATTGGTGTACGGTGGGTCAGGTTACGACAAGCAACGTCGCCAGTTTGAACAGCCTGTCGACATTTTAATTGGTACACCGGGGCGGGTCATTGATTACTGGAAACAGCAAGTTTTTACCCTCAAAACTGTGCAAGCCTTGGTGTTGGACGAAGCTGACCGCATGTTTGATATGGGTTTTATCCAAGACGTGCGTTACTTGATGCGGAAATTGCCGCCGCCTACGCAACGCTTAAACATGCTGTTTTCTGCCACACTGTCGCATCGGGTGTTGGAGCTGGCTTACGAACACATGAATAACCCGCAGAAAGTGCAAATCGAAGCAGAATCAGTGCGGGCGGATAACATTGTTGAGCACGTTTATTTTCCTGCCAATGCGGAAAAAATCCCGTTATTGGTGGGGTTAATGCGGCAATTGATGCCTGCACGCGCCATTGTGTTTGTGAATACCAAGCACGGGGCGGAAAAAATTGATGATTATTTGCGTGGGAATGGCATTTCTGCCGAATTGATTTCCGGCGATGTACGGCAAAATAAGCGCGAACGTTTGTTAAAGGAATTTGAAGCAGGTCAGTTTCAAGTCCTGATTGCAACGGATGTAGCGGCGCGTGGGTTGCATATTCCCGACGTTACGCACGTCTTCAACTTCGATTTGCCGCAAATGGCGGAAGATTATGTACACCGGATCGGGCGTACAGCGCGAGCGGGGGCATCGGGTGAAGCACACAGTTTTGCTTGTGAAGATACTGCGTTTTACTTGCCCGATATTGAGGAATACACGGGGAAATCCATTCCAGTGACGAAAATCACTGCTGATTTGCTGGTGGAATTGCAACGTCCGCAACGTGCACCGCGTGATCGTGCAGGGCAATCGCACCGTGGTGGAAAAAAGCCTCCGCAGCAGCGTAAATCCCCGCAGGTTACTTTTGTGGCGGTGACTGATAGCGGTGAAACGGCGGCGAAAAAGAAACGCCGTTCGCACCGACCTAAAGCAGCCGCCAATCCCGTTACTCCGGCGCAGGAATAACGGGACTTTCCGGTTTTAGCCCCCTTCTTTTTGCAGGTGACGGGTAACAATCATCATGAAACCCGTCGCCATGACCAACACGCCAACGCCAGCCAACAGCGCGTAATCTTCCATTTGTAAGAGCAAATACAACATGCTGTAAAGCGCGGTTAAGAGTAAGAAAATGCCAAAAACGCGCCATTTACTCGGCAATAACGCGCTGCTGTACAGTGTGATTAAAACAATAACGGTGGCAGCAGCACTGGTATACGCATACAAAAACGCAATGTGTTCCGCCAATGCCAATAAAATCAAGTAAAACAAGGCTAACGCGCCGCCAATCAAGGCATATTGCAAGCTGTGTAAACGTTGTTTTAGGCTGATTTCAAAGCCGAAAAAGACCAAAAAAGTTAAGCCAATAAACAAAACTGCGTATTTGCTGGCGCGAACCACTTGTGAATACAGCGAAACAGGTTCGTATAAACTCACTCCAGCCGTCGCGCTTTGTAAATCGTAAGTTTGCTTATCTTGCAAAATCCAATGTTGCGGGTAATTGCGTGCTAAATGCGGAATTTCCCATTCAGCATTAAACCCTTGCTCACTCAGCTCGTGTTTTTTGGGTAGTAAATTGCCTTGGAAACTTGGATTCGTCCACGTTGAAGTCATGCGTGCTTTGGTATTTTTACCCAACGGAGCAAAGAATAAACCATCACTGCCGCGTAAATTCAGCGTCAATTTGAAATCGTGTGCCGTTGCGGTGCTGTCATTACTGCTTAACGGTGCGTGGAAACCTGTTGGTACGAGGTCGGTCATGCGTGTACCGGGTTCAAGCGTAATGTGGTCTTTATCCAGTTGGAAATTAACCGAGGAATCTAAGGCTTTGGTGTCACTGATTCCCACCATAATAAAGGCTTTATCCCATAAAATCCGCCGTTCTGATTCTTTAGAATCTTGTACCAAGAACCCATAATCAAATTTGCCTGTTAAGCTAATATTCGCCGTATAAACCAGCGCGTCATAAATCCCACGTTGGCGGTGTTCTTCTTTTAAATCTGCTCTAACGTCTAAATCATCAGGCAATAAAAGTAAGGTGCGATCATTATAAATGTCTTTACTGACGACCCGCGATTCCCCGTCTTTATCCGTAACCGTATCAACGCTGGTAAAATGTTCCACGTAAGGAATGACTAAAATCGGTCCGACCAAGGTTTGTTTACCGCCCCACGTACTGGCAACTTCATCCAGCATTCGCGCGTGGTAGTTTTGACGTTCTTGCACGACTTCACTTACCATGAAACTGGGAATCAGCATCAACAAGACGAAAAGCGCGATAATGATGGCGCGAAACCCCGTTGATTGCACAAGGCTAGCTAATACGCTACGGCGCGGGGTAGTTAATTCAGACATACCTGTTATCCATGATTCGGGAATGCTGAATATAGCACGCCTTGCCGCCGTCGGTTTGGAGTGGCTGGCGAAAACGGTTGTTCCCCTATATCATCGCGGCTTTACTTTCCCAAGCCGGATACACGCATGAGCCAATACTGGAGCAAGTTGGTACGCAATCTCGACCCTTATGTGCCGGGTGAGCAGCCTAAAGATCAACGCTACATTAAACTCAATACAAACGAATGCCCTTACCCGCCTTCGCCGCAAGCCTTGGACGCGATTCACGCGGCGGCGAACGAAACGCTGCGTTTGTACCCAGACCCCAATGCGGATGCATTGAAAGCGGCAATTGCGGATTATTACGGCATCGCACACACCCATGTTTTCGTCGGCAATGGTTCGGATGAAGTATTAGCCCACGTATTCTGCGGTTTGCTCAAGCACGATAAACCGCTGTTGTACCCTGACATTAGTTACAGCTTTTACCCCGTTTACGCCAATTTGTATCAAATTCAGGCGCAAGTAATCCCGTTGCGTGAGGATTTTAGCCTGTGTTTGGATGATTTTAATCAGCCTAACGGCGGGATTATTTTCCCCAACCCTAACGCGCCGACCAGTATGGCGGTTGGTTTGGCGGCAATTGAAACCTTACTGCAAGCGAATCCTGATTCCGTAGTTGTTGTTGACGAAGCCTATGTTGATTTCGGTGCGGAAACGGCGATTCCCTTAGTGGCACGTTACCCCAATTTATTGGTTGTGCAAACCTTTTCCAAGTCGCGGTCGTTAGCAGGTTTGCGAGTTGGATTTGCGGTGGGGCAACCTGCCTTAATCGAAGCCTTGGAACGGGTGAAAAACTCGTTTAACTCCTACCCCTTAGGGCGTATGGCGATTGTAGGGGCGGCAGCGGCAATGCGTGACACAGCGTATTTCGAGGTAACGCGGCAAAAAATCATTGCAACCCGCGCGGTTACTGTGCAGAAATTGCAGGAATTGGGCTTTACGGTATTGCCTTCGGCGGCAAATTTCGTGTTTGCCCGACCACCCAATGGCAATGCCGAGGAACTGTATTTAAGCCTGAAGCAACGCGGTGTATTGGTGCGTTATTTCAATAAGCCACGGATCAATCAATACCTGCGCATTACCATTGGCACGGATGAGGAAATGACAGCGTTTTTAAGCATACTGGCGGCGTTATGAACCTCTACACGCTAGAAACTTACCTTGATAAGCTACTGAATGTGGCAAAGTTCCGTGATTATGCCCCGAATGGTGTGCAAGTCGAGGGCAGAGCGGAAATCAACCGCATTGTTACGGGAGTCAGTGCTAGCCAAGACGTATTGGACGCAGCATTAGCCTTGCAAGCGGATGCGGTTTTGGTGCATCACGGTTATTTCTGGAAAGGCGAATCGCCTGTGGTGCGTGG
>CAZJDN010000025.1:1259-15110 GCA_964544775.1 uncultured Thiothrix sp. | reverse complement strand
GGATGCCTATTTGAGCGGTGAAATCTCCGAACATACCGTGCATTTTGCCCGCGAAAATGGCATTCATTACATTGCTGCTGGGCATCACGCAACCGAGCGTGGGGGGATAAAAGCCTTGGGAAATCATTTGGCAGAACAATTCGGTTTAGAACATTTTTTCATTGACTCCAATAACCCGGCGTAAGTCAGGTTATTTCGGATAAATTTGTGGTATCATTGCCACGCTTTTCTGACTGGCTGGGGGTGTGACCTAAATCAAAAAGCGGGTTATCGGTTTGCGCAGATGCCGCTTTTCTGCTTGATTTTGGGTGAAACTTCGGACATTCTACGGTGTCCTTCAGTGTCTGCTAATATAGACACGCTTTGGGTCGAGAATGCAGAAATTCAACATTATTGCAATCAGGAATCGTGCCGATTTGCAGGAATGTGCAGGTTAAGTTTTGAACATTTGGGAGAGTGCTAACGATGGCAAATTCTGGAGTAGATAAAGGCCGTCGCCGTATCCTGATTGCCGCCACATCTGTGGTAGGTGCAGCGGGTGCAGCAGCGGTTGCGGCTCCTTTCCTATCCTCATGGTCTCCTAGTGCGCGTGCGCTTGCCGCAGGTGCGCCAGTAGAAGTACCTGTAGGTAAAGTTGAGCCGGGTCAATTGTTACGTGTTATTTGGCGTGGTAAACCTGTATGGGTTGTTAACCGTACCAAAGAAATGCTGGCGACCTTGGATGGACTGGCTGATCAGTTGAAGGATCCAAGTTCTTCCGAACACCCAGAGCAACAACCTGAATACGCGAAAAACACACCGCGTACCCGTGAAGGTAAAGAACAATACCTCGTATTAGTGGGTATTTGTACGCATTTGGGTTGTTCACCGACATACCGCCCAGAACTCGCACCTGCGGATTTGGGTGCAAACTGGAAAGGTGGTTGGTATTGCCCTTGCCACGGTTCACGCTTTGACCTTGCGGGTCGTGTATTCAAGAACGTACCAGCTGGTAAAAACCTGCAAGTACCTCCGTACTACTTCAAAAGCGAAGACACTATTCTGATCGGTGAAGATGGAGGTAAAGCATAATGGCTGAACGTCAACCGCATAATTACACAGGTTTCTTGGGTTGGGTCGAAGACCGTTTCCCTTTAATGGAAACTTGGAAAGCGCATTTGGCTGAATACTACGCGCCTAAAAACTTTAACTTCTGGTACTTCTTCGGCTCATTAGCCATGTTGGTGCTGGTAATCCAAATTGTTTCTGGCTTATTCCTCGCATTCCATTACAAACCGGATACTGGTTTAGCATTTGCTTCCGTTGAGTACATCATGCGCGACGTGCCAGCAGGCTGGTTCATTCGCTACATGCACTCCACAGGTGCTTCTGCGTTCTTTATCGTCGTCTATTTGCACATGTTCCGTGGTTTGATCTACGGGTCTTACAAAGGCAAACGCGAACTGATCTGGTTGATCGGTATGGCAATTTACCTTGCATTAATGGCGACGGCATTCATGGGCTATTTACTGCCTTGGGGTCAAATGTCTTACTGGGGTGCGCAAGTTATCATCAACTTGTTTAACACTATCCCTTATATTGGTGAAGCATTGTCCACTTGGATTCGTGGTGACTTCGTATTAGGCGATGCAACCTTGAACCGTTTCTTCGCGCTGCACTTCTTCTTACCTGCGTTGGTATTACCTGCACTGGTGTTTGTGCATATCGTGGCATTGCATGCGGTAGGTTCTAACAACCCTGATGGCGTGGAAATCAAGAAAGGTCCTAAAGGTAACGCTTGGAGTCCAACAGCACCAACTGACGGTATTCCATTCCATCCTTACTACTCTGTAAAAGACATTTTGGGTGTGGTTGTATTCTTGATTGGCTTCTTCGCGATTCTGTTTTTCTCGCCAGAAGGCGGTGGCTACTTCTTAGAAAAGCCTAACTTTGAACCTGCCAATGCACTGAAAACACCGTTGCACATTGCGCCAGTTTGGTACTTCACACCGTTCTACACCGTATTGCGTGCAATTCCAGACCCTTGGTACGGTACATTAGCTATGTTCGGTGCGATTGCGGTGCTGTTCGTATTACCTTGGATCGACCGTAACCCGATTAAATCTTGGCGTTACCGTAATAACGCGCACAAAATCAACCTGTTGTTGTTCGCGGCAGTATTCTTAGTCTTGGGTTGGATGGGTGTTGAAGCCGTAACACCAGCTTACAAAGAGCTGGGTACACGCATGACACAAATTTACTTCATGTTCTTTGTAGTACTGGGTATTCACAGCAACCCTTCTAAAGCAAAGTATGTTATGTGGTTTGGTATTTTGCTGGGTGCAATCGCTGCGTATGACGTGATTTTCCGCTTTACGCCGGGTGATGGTGAAGCAACAACACAAATGATTCTCCAATTTATTTGGCCGGTTGCTTACTTGGCTTTGACACTGTTGCTGCCTGCATTCAAGCCAAGCTGCAATGCAGAGAAGCCAGTTCCTGATCGCGTAACAGGTTGAGGTGTGACAACATGAAAAAGTTTATTGTAAGTGTAATGTTCGCACTGTCAGCTTCCGTATTCGCGTCCGGGGCTGCGGTGGCAAATGAAGGCAATGTACACCTAGAAAAAGCAAATGTGGATATTCACAATCAATCCAGTTTGCAACAAGGTGCTAAGTACTACGTTAACTATTGCATGGGCTGCCACTCTTTGGGTTTCAGCCGCTATAACCGTGTAGCGAAAGACTTAGGTTTGACTGACGAGCAAGTAGCGAAAAACCTGATCTTTACCCGTAATGAAGACGGTGATCTGCAAAAAGTCGGCGAGTTGATGAAAAGTGCTATTTCGCAAAAGAATGCTGCGGAATGGTTCGGTGCGCCGCCACCAGACTTAACCTTGGAAGGTCGTTTGCGTGGTGCGGACTGGATTTATAGCTACCTGAAGTCTTTCTATCTTGACCCAAGTCGCCCAATGGGTGTGAACAATACCGTGTTCCCGAACGTTGGTATGCCGCATGTCCTGTGGGAATTGCAAGGTGTGCAAGAAAAGCATTGCACTAAAGAAGGTGAAGGTGCGCACGCGGCTGAGCATTGTGAACTGAAATTGGTTAAACCGGGTGCGCTTTCTCCGGCAGAATACGACAAAGTGGCACGCGACCTGTCTGCGTTCCTGACGTATGTTGCTGAACCAGCACAATTAAGCCGTAAAACTTACGGTATCTTTGTACTGATGTTCTTAGGTCTGTTTGCAGTTGTTGCTTACTTCCTGAAGAAAGAATACTGGAAGGATGTTCATTAATCCTGTTACGGTATAACACCTCTAAGCCACTCTAGTATAAAATAGAGTGGCTTTTTTGTTTTTAGCATAGGGAGTTTCGCGTCTATGGCTTCGCTTTCCAGTCGAAGATCTGTTATGACTTTATTTTCCGCCGCTGATTGTGCGGACAGTCATCGTGTGCGTATTGTTCTGGCAGAAAAAGATATTACTGTTGATATTCTGAACATCAACCCAGATAACAAACCCGATGATCTGGCGGAACTGAACCCTTATAACACGACACCTACCTTATTGGATCGTGATCTGGTGTTATATGATGCCCGTATTATTATGGAATATTTAGACGAGCGTTTCCCGCATCCGCCTTTAATGCCCGTTGATCCGGTAACTCGCGCTCATTCCCGTTTAGCCTTGTACCGTATTGAGAAAGATTGGTTCTCTCTCGTCAATGACATTGAAGAGGGGAGTGAGGCAACAGCTGCACAAGCGCGTAAGATTTTACGTGAAAGCGTGTTGTCTGCGGCAGAAGTATTTGCGGTGAAACCTTATTTCCTGAGTGAAGATTTTTCATTGGTGGATTGCACCATTGCACCTATTTTGTGGCGTTTGCCTAAATACGGTATTGATGTACCCGAAAAACAAGGTAAACCCATTTTGAAATACATGGATCGGGTATTTTCGCGTGATTCATTCCAGCAGTCTTTGAGTAAGGTTGAGAAATCCATCCGCCCATGAACGTGACCCCTAAACGTCCTTACCTGTTACGTGCTTTCTACGAGTGGATTGTCGATAATGGCATGACACCGCATATTTTAGTGGATGCACGTTCAAACCAAGTGTCTGTGCCGCGTCAATTTGTTAAAGATGGCAATATTGTCCTCAATGTAAGCATGACGGCGGCGAATAATTTGATGATGCGGGATGATGAAGTAACCTTCAATGCCCGTTTTGGTGGTAAAGCCTTTTCAATTTACTTGCCAATGTGGTCGATTATGGCGATTTATTCGCGTGAAACCCAAGACGGCATTAGTTTTCCACCGGATGAGTATGCAGGTGTGGAAGGCTTGGAAGAACACGTTGAACCAGTGCGTCAAACGCCAACCTTGTCAGCGGTTTCTTCAGCCGATGAGGATGAAACAGGTGATGCTACCGTTGAGCAAGAAGATGATCCAGAACCACCTAAACCAGCCCCTACGCGCCCACGCCCCGCTTTGCGTGTTGTGAAATAGCTTCGGATGCTGTCTTTAATTGCGGCAATGGCTGATCAGCGTGTGATTGGTCAAGCAGGGCAAATGCCGTGGCATTTACCCGCTGATCTTGCTTGGTTTAAGCGTAATACTTTGGCTAAGCCTGTGATCATGGGGCGTAAAACGTGGGACTCGATTGGTCGTGCATTGCCGGGGCGGCTTAATGTGGTGATTTCCCGTGATACCCATTTTGCCCCTGTGGGTGCGGTGTGTGTCGCGTCACCTGATGCGGCTTTGGCTGCTGTTACTGATGCCCCTGAAATCATGGTAATTGGTGGGGCGCAAATTTACGCCCATTTTCTAGCACGAGCAGATCGCTTATATTTAACGCAGATTGATGCAAAATTAGCTGGCGATACCTTTTTCCCCGATTATAATCTTTATCAATGGCGTGAGTTAGCCTGTTCCCAGCAGCCTGCCGATGCCAAGAATCCTTATTCGCTTACCTTTCGTATTCTTGAACGCCTGCCCTGATTTCAAGGAGTATCCCCAATGAGTTCACTGTTGATTGTCAATGCAAATCTGGTCAATGAAGGGCAGATTCTTCCGCGTGATGTGCTAATTCGTCATGGTCGTATCGAAAAAATTGGCAGTAATTTGTCTGCTGATGCCAGCGTCACTGTGTTAGATGCGCAAGGGCGGTTTTTATTACCGGGGATGATTGATGATCAGGTGCATTTTCGTGAACCGGGTTTAACGCATAAAGCCACTATCGCTAGTGAAAGCCGTGCAGCCGTAGCAGGCGGTATTACCAGCTTTATGGATATGCCGAATACGATTCCTAATACACTGACTTCTGAGTTATTAAACAATAAGAAACGCCTTGCGGCTGGGCGTAGTATGGGGAACTACGCTTTTTACCTTGGTGCATCGAATGATAACTTGGAAGCGATTAAAGCCTTAAACCCGAAAGATGCGTGTGGGATTAAAGTATTTATGGGCGCGTCCACGGGCAATATGTTGGTGGATGACCCCGAAATCTTGGAGCAGATTTTTACGCATGCGCCAACGATTATTGCTGCGCATTGCGAAGATACGCCGACAATTTTGGAAAATGAGGAAAGTTACCGCAGTATTTATGGCGATAACATCCCGTTTCAATTGCACCCTACCATTCGTAGTGAAGCGGCTTGCTATAAATCCTCCGCATTAGCCAAAGAATTGGCGAAACGTTGCGGTACGCGCTTGCATATTTTGCACATTTCTACCGCGAAAGAAGCCGAATTGTTCTCTGATTTGCCGTTGCGCGATAAATTAATTACGGCTGAGGCGTGTGTACATTTCCTGCATTTTTCTGAAGAAGATTACGCAGAAAAAGGTGCATTGATTAAATGTAACCCCGCAGTGAAAACAGCGGAAGATCGGGCGGGGATTATCCAAGCCTTATTGGATGGGCGTTTGGATGTTATTGGAACAGACCACGCCCCGCATACATGGGATGAAAAGCAAAACCCTAGTTATTTCAAAGCTCCTTCCGGTTTGCCGTTGGTGCAACATGCATTGCAAACAGTGCTGGAACATTACCACGATGGTATTTTTACGCTGGAATTTATTGTGCAAAAAACTAGCCACGCAGTAGCGGATATGTTCAATGTCCACGAGCGGGGTTATTTACGCGAAGGCTATTGGGCGGATATGGTTTTGGTCGATTTGGCAAAACCGTTTCTTGCTACCCACGCGAATAGCTTGTCGCAATGCGCTTGGACACCATTTGATGGTTATGAATTCCGCTCTAGCATTGCTGCGACGATTGTCAATGGTCAGTTGGTTTGGCAAGACGGCAAATTATTGGACGTTGAACCCACAGGTATGGCATTAGCCTTCGACCGTTAATACGTTTGGTGTACGGCGGGTAACAATACCTGCCGTTTGTCAGTTGTCGCATTTTCCTCCCGCATGGCTTGTGCATCCGGTCTAAACTTAACAGTGGGAAAGATTCCCAATTCAATAGTAAAGACTTGTTTCAGGGAGGAACATTCTAATGATTCAATACGTTATTGCGTCTTATCGCATTATTCATCGGCATGTACGTCACGGTGTTTGGGCGGAAATCCATTTCTACGATTCCAGTGATACGATGGTAGGCTCAATTTATTTCATGGATGATGATGAAGATTTGCGCCCCGCAACAAACACGCCCCGCATTATGTTGTTTTGGCCTGATCGCCGTTTGGAAGCCACGATTCGCTTGTTGCGCAGTGGTTCAGGTGTCGTGCTGGTCTACAAATCACCAACAGAAGCCTTTTTGACTGATTCTTCGCGTTTACCTGTGCCTGAGAATGAAACCGATGCGCATGTCAGCGAAGATGAATGCGATGTGTGGAATTGCCCACCGTAAGTATTCGTAAGACTTTATCGACTGCCCCGGAACGTACTGGCGTTGCGGGGCTTTTTTTGTTTAGTTTGGGTGTTTAGTTCCTCCATTCATCTGTTATTTATGGGAGGAATGCGATTCTTAGACTAAATTGTATCCAGTTTAGTAATAAAAATTACACTTTCCGCTGTAACCTTAGTCTAAAAGTAAAGAATGGGTGGGAAGGTAATCCCGCTACCACAAGCCAAGGGGAATAAAATGAGCAGTATATTTAGCCACTATCAATCGCGTTACGAAGCACTCCAAGAAGAAGAATACTCCCTGCAAGAATACCTTGATCTCTGTAAGCGTGAGCCAATGGCGTATGCCACGGCAGCGGAACGGATGTTGTTTGCCATTGGTGAACCTGAGTTGCTGGATACCTCGCGTGACTCGCGCATGAGCCGGATTTTTTCCAACAAGGTGATTCGTCGTTATCCTGCGTTTTCCGAATTTTATGGAATGGAAGATGCCATTGAGCAAATTGTTTCTTTCTTCCGCCATGCCGCACAGGGCTTAGAGGAAAGTAAGCAGGTGTTGTATCTGCTAGGTCCGGTGGGTGGTGGTAAGTCCTCATTGGCAGAACGTTTGAAAGCCTTGATTGAGAAAGCTCCGATTTATTGCATTAAGGGTTCTCCGGTGAACGAATCCCCGCTGGGTCTGTTTAATGCGGAAGAGGACGGGGCGATTTTGGAGGAAGATTACGGGATTCCACGCCGTTACCTGAAAACCGTTATGTCGCCGTGGGCGGTGAAACGTTTGCACGAATTCGGCGGTGACATTACGCGCTTTCGGGTGGTGAAACGTTACCCTTCACGCCTCAACCAAATTGCCGTGTCTAAGACCGAACCGGGTGATGAAAATAACCAAGATATTTCCTCATTAGTGGGCAAAGTGGATATTCGTAAGCTGGAAGATTTCCCGCAAAACGATACCGATGCGTACAGTTATTCCGGCGGTTTGTGTTTATCCAACCAAGGCTTGATGGAATTTGTGGAGATGTTCAAAGCACCGATCAAGGTGTTGCATCCATTGCTGACGGCGACTCAAGAGGGCAATTTCAATGGTACGGAAAGTATTGGCGCGATTCCTTTTTCTGGGGTAATTTTGGCGCATTCCAATGAATCTGAATGGCAAACCTTCAAAAATAACCGCAATAATGAAGCCTTCATTGACCGCGTATCGATTGTAAAAGTACCGTACTGCTTGCGTGTAACGGAAGAGGTTAAAATTTACGATAAATTATTGGTAAATAGCTCATTAGCTACATCACCTTGTGCACCGGATACGCTTAAATTACTGTCACAATTTATTATTTTGTCGCGTTTGAAAGAGCCAGAGAATTCCAATCTGTTTTCTAAAATGCGGATTTATGATGGTGAAAACCTGAAGGATATTGATCCAAAAGCGAAAACCATCCAAGAATACCAAGATACCGCAGGTGTGGATGAAGGCATGAGCGGACTTTCTACCCGTTTTGCGTTCAAAATTTTGTCGAAGGTCTTTAACTACGATGCGACGGAAGTCGCGGCTGACCCTGTGCATTTAATGTATGTGTTGGAGCGGCAAATCGAGAAAGAACAATTCCCGCGTGAGCTGCAAGACCGTTACATCCGCTTCATTAAGGAATACCTCGCGCCGCGTTACGTGGATTTTATCGGCAAAGAAATTCAAACCGCCTACCTCGAATCGTACTCTGAATACGGTCAAAACTTGTTTGACCGTTACGTTGCGTATGCGGATTTCTGGATTCAAGATCAGGAATTCCGTGATCCAGAAACGGGGGAATTACTCAACCGTGCCGCGTTGAACGCTGATTTGGAGAAAATCGAAAAACCAGCGGGAATCAGTAATCCGAAAGATTTTCGCAATGAAATCGTTAACTTTGTGTTGCGTGCGCGAGCGAATAACGGTGGGCGTAATCCTGCGTGGACGAGTTATGAAAAGCTGCGGCGTGTCATTGAGATGAAAATGTTCTCCAGTACCGAAGATTTACTGCCTGTGATTTCTTACGGGGCGAAATCGTCGGCGGAAGAGCAACGTAAACACGACAACTTCGTCGAGCGCATGATGAAACGCGGTTACACCGAGAAACAAGTGCGTTTGTTGGCGGAATGGTATCTGCGGGTACGTAAATCGCAATAAAGGAGTTGCCCGTATGGTCTACATCGTTGACCGTCGGCTGAACAGTAAAAACAAGAGCTTGGTGAATCGGGAGCGTTTTCTTAAACGCTACCAACAACAGATTCGCCGTGCCGTATCGGATGCGGTCAGCCGCCGCACCATTACCGATATGGAGCAAGGGGAGAGTATTACGATCCCCAAGCGCGATATTTCCGAACCCGTTTTCCGTCACGGGCAGGGTGGTAAACGCGATATTGTGCATCCGGGCAATAAAGAATTTATTGCAGGTGATCGTATCCAGCGTCCGCCCAGCGGCGGCGGTGGTGGCAGCGGTTCGGGTAAAGCCTCCGCCGATGGGGAAGGTGATGATGATTTCATCTTCCAAATCAGCCAAGAAGAGTTTTTAGAATACCTATTTGAAGATTTGGCGTTACCGAACATGGTGAAACGCCAACTTTTAAGTATGGATTCATGCGATTATCGGCGTGCAGGCGTGAGTGAAGTGGGGAATCCCGCGCAGATTAACATTGTACGTTCCATGCGCAGTGCCCATGCGCGACGCATTGCATTACGCGGCAAAGATCGTCGCCGTCGCCGAGAAGTGATTGCGGCATTAGAAGCCTTGGATAATCAAATCCAAACTGCCGAAACCGAGCAACAACGTGTGTTATTGTTGGAGGAATTAGCCCACCTTAATGTGCGTGTCCATGCGATTCCGTGGTTGGATGACTTCGATTTAAAATACAATCTGCGGGTAAAAGAGCCAAAACCCTCGCCCAAAGCGGTGATGTTTTGTGTGATGGATGTCTCTGGCTCAATGACGCAAGAAATCAAAGACACCGCGAAACGTTTCTTCTTTCTGTTGTATTTATTCCTGAAAAAGAATTACGAAAAGATTGAGGTTGTGTTTATCCGCCACCATACTCAAGCGCAAGAAGTAGACGAAGAAACCTTCTTTTATGCGCGTGAAACGGGGGGAACGGTGGTTTCAAGTGCATTGCATTTAATGGGGGATATTCTCGCAAAACGTTATTCGCCGAATGAGTGGAATATTTACGCGGCACAGGCTTCCGACGGTGATAACTGGCATGAAGATAACGAGCGTTGCCGCCAAGCCTTGGTATCGACGATTTTACCTTTTGTGCAATATTACACCTATATCGAAATCGGTGAGCGTGATCCACAAGGGTTGTGGCATTTGTACGAGCACTTACAAAAAGACTTTCAAGACCGTTTTGCGATTCAGCGGGTACGGAATAATGGGGAAATTTACCCCGTATTCCGCGAATTATTCCGTAAACATACCGGAGCGGAGGGGGATTAATGAGCGAAAAAAACTACCTTTCCACCAGTTCGGAATGGACGTTCGAGACGATTGAAGCCTATAACCGTGAAATTGGGCGCATTGCGAAAGAAAAGTTTCGCTTAGACATTTACCCTAATCAAATCGAGATTATCCGTTCTGATCAAATGATGGATGCGTATGCTTCCATTGGGATGCCCGTTTTTTACAATCACTGGTCGTATGGCAAGCATTTCGTCAATGTAGAGCAAAATTATACCCGTGGGCGGATGGGGTTAGCGTATGAAATTGTGATTAATTCCAACCCCTGTGTTTCCTATTTAATGGAAGAAAATACCATGACCATGCAGGCGTTGGTGATTGCGCATGCGTGTTATGGGCATAATTCTTTCTTTAAAGGTAACTATTTATTTCGCACATGGACGGATGCGGAAGCCATTATTGATTACCTGATGTTTGCGAAAAAATACATCCAGCAATGTGAAGAGCGTTACGGTATTGAGGCGGTGGAATTGCTGTTAGATTCCTGCCATGCACTGATGAATCATGGGGTTGATCGCTACAAACGCCCATCGCCGATTTCAGCGGCGGAAGAGTTGGAACGCCAGCAAGAACGCGAACGTTACATCCAACAACATTTGAATGATTTGTGGCGCACCTTACCGCACCGTGGGCGTGTATCGGCAGAAACGGAACAGTTAGTGCGCCGTTTTCCTGAAGAGCCGCAAGAAAACTTACTGTATTTTATCGAGAAAAATTCCCCGCTATTGGATACGTGGCAGCGGGAAATCATTCGCATCGTGCGTAAAGTGGCGCAGTATTTCTACCCACAACGGCAAACGCAGGTGATGAATGAAGGTTGGGCAACTTTCTGGCATTACACCATCTTGAATGAAATGTATGACGAAGGTTTGGTGAATGAAGGGTTTATGATGGAATTCCTTACCTCACATACCAATGTTGTTATGCAGCCGAGTTTTGACAGCCCTTATTACAACGGTATTAACCCGTATGCTTTGGGTTTTGCCATGATGAAAGATATTCGCCGGATTTGTGAAAACCCAACCGAGGAAGATAAACGTTGGTTTGCAGATATTGCGGGTAGTGATTGGATTGAAACGTTGAATTACGTTATGCGTAATTACCGCGATGAAAGTTTTATTTTGCAATACCTTTCACCTAAAGTCATGCGTGATTTTCACTTGTTTGCTTTAGAAGATGATGACCGTAAAAATACTCTAAATATTACGGCAATTCATAATGACGAAGGTTATCGGCAGGTACGTGAATTATTATCCCAGCAATATAATTTGAGTTATCAAGAGCCGGATATTCAAATTTACGCGGTGAATTTACGTGGGGATCGTTCTATTACGTTGCATCATAATTTAAACAACCGCCGCCCGTTAAATACGGATGTGAATGAAATGTTACGTCATGTGCATCGCTTGTGGGGTTATGATGTGCATTTGCACTCGGTAGAACCAGATGGGCGCGTGGTACGCAGTTACCATCTGGCTGGGGATGTGAGTAAATAAGGCAGGTTTACCAGCCGAATTTTTTCATATTGACGTTTACTGTGCGGGTTGGGCAATTTCCACGGAACATATCCCATTCTTCGCAACGTTTTCCACCGGGCAGCAAGCAATAAACTTGCTCGCCTTGGGGCGTTTGTTGGATTTCTAATTTGCCGTTGTTTTGAATGCAATTCATCGATGCAGGGTTTTCTGCCCGCGCCGCAGAATAATGGTGCTCAGGGGCGGCTGATTCAGGGGTTGATGCGCAACCAGTGAGCAGGATAGCCATTGCGATGCCCATAAATACTTTCATGCAGGGATACCTTTGGGGTTGTAACAATAAAACGTTGTTATTTTACTGTAACCATTTTGGCTTTGCCTGCATGAAAAATACCTATCAGATAAAGCGTTAATTTGCACATTTAATACACAAGGTTGCATAAGGTAATGCGCCTAACCGTGCAGGGCTAATGGCTTCGCCACAACTGGCGCAAACGCCGTATTCACCTGCCTCTAAGCGTTTTAGGGCAGCACGCACTTGCTGCAATTCCATGCGCGTTTCTTCGCGTAAATTGCGTAAAACATCTTCATTTTCACGTTCCGTAACTTGCTCTGCGGAGTCTGCACTGTGGGTACTACTCAAGTCATGCGTGACTCCATCCAGTCGGTTAACTAGAATATTTTCCAGTTCTTTTAATTGGTTATGCTTTTCTTCAATCATCTTTTCTGTTCTCATTAGGGGGAAGGCTTTAGCATAACTTATTGTAGGGTTCTAAGTATGATCAATGGCAAGAGGGATAAAGAAATGCGCAACCTCGCAGCTATTTCTGTCTTCGGTGTGTTGATGGGGTGTTCGGGCGGTCATGCTTTAGACGATCCCATGAAAACCTGTAAGGCGGTAACAGTAGCATTAGCAGGGGAGAAGGGCGTGGTTTGGCAAGGCGAAAAGCAAATGGAACAAAAAGGCGTGCAGTTGCAAGTGAGTCTTGATTTTTCGCTAGTGGGGCAAGCACCGAACGAAGTTTCTCAAGCAGTGTGTATTTACGGTTTGAGCAGTCAAGATATGGATGTACGCAATGCATTCGGCGAATACGCTAATACACCGACTTCCATGTTGATTAATGGAATGCCTGTGCCCAGTAATGACTTGGTGCAAGCCGTTAATCGTGCGACGGCAGGCGTAGCCAAACAGGTTATTAAACCGTAGGTGTTTTTTCAGGGGCAAAGCGTAAAATTGCCCGTAGCCCCGGTTGATTATCTTCCAAGCGGATTTCAGCATTATGCAAATCCGCAACGGCTTTAACAAGGCTTAAACCTAAACCATTACCGGGTGTGCTACGCGCATTATCCAAGCGTGAAAAACGTTTAAAGACTTTGCTGTATTGTTCTGCGGGAATACCTAACCCATTATCTGCTACGGTAATTTCAATCGCATTATTTTTGTTTTCTGCGCTTAAGTGAATTGCACCGCCTGCGGGGGTATATTTAACGGCGTTATCCAATAAATTAGTAATGGCTTGAGCTAGTAATTGGCGATTGCCGTGCGTATATAAATGCGGTTGCGTATTATAGCTTAGTGTTAAGTTTGCTTCTTCTGCTACCACACTGTATAAATCGGCTAATTCATCGGTTAATGTGCTTAAATCAACGCTAGTCCAATCTTCACGTTGCACGCCTGATTCCATTTGCGCAATACTGAGTAAGGCATTGAAGGTGCGAATTAAATCGTCCACTTCTTGAATCGTGTCTTGAATTAATTGCGGGAAATCGGTTTTCGCTATTGTTTCGTATTGGCTGGATTCCAATCGATTGCGAATGCGGTTTAAGGGGTTACGCAAATCGTGCGCGAGATTATCCGTAACCTCACGCATTCCCCGCATTAATTGCTCAATACGTTCTAGCATAGTGTTTAATGCTAAGCTAAGACGATCAAATTCATCATTACGTGAAGTAATGGGGACTCGCTGTGCTAAATTGCCGCTAATAATACCGTCCGCAGTTTTAGTAATGGATTGAATGCGATGCATAACATTATAACCCATAAAACTACC
>CAZJDN010000025.1:0-1159 GCA_964544775.1 uncultured Thiothrix sp. | reverse complement strand
TCACCATTTCCATTACTCACGCCAATGACTTGAATCAAACCTTCCACCGCTGCAATTCGATAACGGGTTAATAGTGCATCTGTTTCTAATTGTAGGCGTGTATCGGTTTGTTCTTGTAACAGCGATTCCGCCATCCAATAAATAAACCCCAATGCCCCCGTTGCCACCACACTAAATAATAGTGCGTATACCAAGGAAAGGCGAAAAATGGTTGTGTGAAATAACCGCCTAATCATGCGTCGGGGTCATGCAGTAAATAACCTGCACCGCGAATAGTATGTAACAGTGGTACGGTAAAATCTTTATCAACTTTACTGCGCAGGCGGCTAATATGCACATCAATCACATTGGTTTGAGGGTCAAAATGGTAATCCCAGACTTTTTCTAATAACATGGTGCGCGTAACGACTTGCCCCGCATGGCGCATTAAATATTCCAGCAAATTAAATTCACGCGGTTGTAAATTAATAACTACGCCGCCGCGAGTAACACGCCGTTTCAGTAAATCCATTTCCAAATCGCGCACTTTTAACAAGGTTTGTTCTTGCGTGGGTTGAGCGCGACGCAATAGGGCTTGTAAACGTGCCAGCAATTCACTGAAAGCATAGGGTTTAACTAAATAATCATCGCCGCCAGCGCGTAAACCTTCCACCCGATTATCTACTTCGCCCAACGCACTGAGAATCAGGACGGGCGTTTGCATTCCTTGCGCTCGCAGGTATTGAATCAATGACAAACCGTCACGTTTGGGTAACATGCGATCAACAATCAATGCATCGTAATGCGCGTTGAGTGCTAGGTGTAGACCGTCTTCGCCATTGGCAGCGTGATCAACAATATAACCCGCTTCAATCAAGCCTTTTTGAATGAAGCTGGCGGTTTGGCGATCATCTTCAACAAGCAGGATATTCATCGTAAGGGAATACTTCCAAGTCAGTAATTGCTTGGAAGTATATCACCCCTATTGAAGCATTTAGCCAAAATGACAGGATCGTAATCCTTAAGCGCGTAACAACGCTTTTGCCATGCGTTCGGAGAGTTGATCCGCTGTGAATTGCGGTTCATTCGGTGGGTAAAGTGAGTCTTCCACTAACTCGAAACCGTTTTCACGCGCCAGCGCAAATAACTCTTTCATTTTCAAACAGGCTTTTAACTGTTC
>CAZJDN010000024.1:0-21324 GCA_964544775.1 uncultured Thiothrix sp. | reverse complement strand
ACCAACGTTGTCACCTGCCATACCTTGATCCAACAGTTTACGGAACATTTCAACGCCCGTAACGGTGGTAGTTTGGTTAGGACGGATACCAACGATTTCGATGGATTCACCGACTTTAATCAAACCACGTTCGATACGACCCGTTACAACCGTACCACGACCAGAGATGGAGAATACGTCTTCAACTGGCATCAAGAATGTACCGTCGATAGCACGCTCTGGCTCTGGGATGTAGGTATCCAAGGCTTCGATCAAACGCGCAATGGATGGCTCGCCGATTTCTTCTTGGCTGCCTTCCAGTGCTGCACGCGCAGAACCTTTGATGATAGGTGTGTCGTCGCCAGGGAAGTCGTAGCTGGACAGCAGTTCACGCAGTTCCATTTCGACCAGTTCCAGCAACTCTTCATCGTCAACCAAGTCACATTTATTCATGTAAACGACGATGTAAGGAACACCTACTTGGCGAGACAACAGGATGTGTTCGCGTGTTTGTGGCATTGGACCGTCAGCAGCGGAACAAACCAGAATTGCGCCGTCCATTTGTGCCGCACCCGTGATCATGTTTTTAACATAGTCAGCGTGCCCTGGGCAGTCTACGTGTGCGTAGTGACGTGTATCGGATTCGTATTCAACGTGCGCGGTAGAAATAGTAATACCACGTGCTTTTTCTTCTGGTGCTGCGTCGATTTGGTCGTAGGCTTTTGCTTCACCACCAAATTTACGGGATTGCACTACCGTCAGTGCTGCTGTCAGCGTGGTTTTGCCGTGGTCAACGTGGCCGATTGTACCTACGTTTACGTGCGGCTTCGTGCGCTCAAATTTACTTTTTGCCATCTTGGATAAACCCCTAAAAGGATCATTAACTTTGGTGCTCTTGGGCAGACTCGAACTGCCGACCTCGTCCTTACCAAGGACGCGCTCTACCACCTGAGCTACAAGAGCGTAAATTTTAAAACGAGTCAGCCATTACATTGGAGCGGGTGATGGGAATCGAACCCACACCATCAGCTTGGAAGGCTGAGGTTCTACCATTGAACTACACCCGCCTGATTCATGCCACTGGCACAAAACGCTGAATGTGCAAACCAAATCAAAAATATGGTGGAGGGGGAAGGATTCGAACCTTCGAAGGCAGAGCCAACAGATTTACAGTCTGTCCCCTTTGACCGCTCGGGAACCCCTCCGACTGGAAAGGCGCACATTCTGCGGGAATTTCCCGAAAATGTCAACCTTATGTAAGCAGATTTTTGGAACTAATTAAAAGCGATGCGGATAATTGGTCGAAGCTCTTAATTGTTACAGAAACGTGATGGGCGCAATCATACTGGGTGAAGCCCTCAAAAATCCAGTTTTTTATGTAAAAATATTACATTTCACGTTACTTCGATATGCATTAAGGACCTAACGGACCTTTATTTGTATCAATTTTATAAATAAGATCAAGACCTTGATAAAGCCCTGTTTGTGCCTCTAGCTGCAAGTGTTTGTTTACTTGATAAGTCAAAGCCAAACGCTGCAATGAGTCAAATAGGCTAACGATGTAGCGTACATACAAGCGTGGCCCCAAACGTTTGCCTAGTGCCAACTCACTTTGTTCAAAGTTACCGTTTTTACTGTGTACGCCCAACTCATCCAAGCCTAAACCACCACCTAGTTGTTGTACCAACCCGTCGCCACCAGCTACACCGAGTTGTGTTACGGCATCCACTAACAAAGAGGATTGATCGCCGCTTAAACCCGACATCGCTCGACCTGTCAACAAATAGCTCAAGGTGTCGCTTTGTGTTTGCTGTGGAGTTGAAAACAACGTGGATTCGGGTTTTTTGAGCGACCCTGCCAGTGCAATACCGACCTTTATATCGCCGTTGTCAACTTCACGAATGGCTCTTACATCCAAACCCGGATTATCCAAAGGTCCATTAAACAGCAAACGCCCCCGTTCGATACTGAGGCTTTGCCCATAGGCTTTGTAGACCCCTTCCAAGACGTTCAACACACCTTCCGCCACAATGTCTTGACGGGTGCGGGAAACGTGAAATTTGCCCTCCAAGCGTGCATCCAAGCCAAAACCAACAAATTTCACCTTTTCACCCAAAGCGATGGTGACATCGGGTTGAATGTCCAGCGGAGACTCTTTAATTGGCGTACTGAGTTGCGCTTTCGCTGGGGCACGTCGCCCAACGATGATTACGTCGTCGGAACGCACACTCGCACCTTGCGGAATTTCACGTAGGCTGATATTGGTTTCAGGGATTAATACATCACCTGTAATCGCTACCCGCGTGGGGCTTACTTGCAGTTGTAAATCAGGGGAAACCCAAATCTGAGCTTCGTGCGTATCCATCAGTTTGAGGTTGTTTCCTTTCAAACTAACATCCGCTTGCCAATTGGGTAAGTTTGCTAACGATAGATTACCCGTCGCATTCAATATACCCTGCCCTGCACGCAATGACCCCGTAATCAGGGCATGATTTGCTCCATTGGCTTGCATGGTTAAATTAATGGCTTCGAGGTTTACACCAGCTTCAGGTAAATGCACTTGCGCATTCGATAGTCGCGCCTCTCCTGCTACTTGTGGATTGCTGAGTAAGCCAGTGATCTGTAAATCTGCATCCAATTTCCCTTGCAGGTTTTCTACTTGGTGCGAGAAACGTTCCATCCACGCAATGCTGGGCATAGTAGCCGTTAGGTGCATATTGAGGCGGTGTTTACCATCTTGAGGGGATAAATCGACCGTACCATCCGCTCGAACTTGCCCATAAGTATTTAAATCTGCCTGTGCCTGCACTGTCGCGTGGCGGTCATTGAGGTTAATGTCGGCACGAGCATTGCTGTACTGCAAGGTTTCGGCTTTGCCACTGTTGCCGCGCACAGTGACGTTGCTGTCTGGCAAGCGAATCCCTACTTTGGCAATAGGTCGCCCACCGCGTTGTTCAAAGTAATAATCGGCATTAATCGCACCGGACGGGCTTACGGTATCAGGTAGCCATTGGCGCAACATGACCAACGGAATTTGCTGCAATTCCCCCGTAATGCTGAAACCCGCTTGCTTACTCCACGTTGGTTTGCCGCACGCACGCGAACCACGATTAACCAAACAAATCAATGTGCTATTAAAAGCGGCATCAGAAGCCGTTAGCGTTACCGCACCTGCCGTATCCCAATTACCCGCAGCCGTATCGCGTAACGCTAAATTTTGTACTGTGCCGTGCCATTGCCCATTTTGCCACCCACCGTTGGCAGCAAAATCCACCTTCCCCGCGTCATGACTGATTTGCGCACTCAGATGATGGTTTGTAATCGAACCCTGCCCTGCAAACTTCGCACCTTTTACCTGCGTATCGCCGGACACCAACGCTTGCAACGTACCTTGCAGGTCGTAACGCTCACCTGTTTGCTTGACTTGTAAATCCAGCGCACCGACACGGTAATTCTGGAAACGCAATTTGTTGCCCGTCAAATTGGCTTGGATTTCAGGCTGATCCAATCTGCCTTTAAGCATCCCTTCGCCTTGTAAACTGCCCTCCAAACCTTTCCACGCATTCGCAAGATTTTTTGCATCTACTTTCCATTTCAAATCAAACGGCTCGGTAGCTTGCCCAGAAACATCCAAACGGTTATTCCCCGATTGAATCACAACATTTTGCGCGGCAAGTTTTTGTTGCCCCCAATCCAGTTTCCCTGCTGCTTTGAGGTCGTAACCTTCCACTTTTCCGGCTAAATCGGCTACTTCCAGTTGCAATTGCGATGCATCCGCCAAACCACGCAATACGCCACTACCTTTGGCATTACCGTGTATCTTCGGGTAAAGCTGGGCTAAATCAGGCGCATCCATTTTCCATTCTACGGCTAGCTTTTCATCCGCTTTACCCGTGGCTTGTAAATGGTTTTTCCCCACCAGCGCGTCTAACGCTTGCACGGTAATAAGTTTACCGTTCCATTCACCTTGCGCTTTTGCATCAATCGGGTAATCGCGCACTTTGCCTTGCAATTTGCGTACATCCAATGCAATTTGCGGCTTACCATTAATTACCGAACCTTGCGAAGTTAATACCACATCCACTTTCGCTGGGAATTCTTTTATATAAAACTCCGGGTTAATGCCTTTCCCTGTTAAATCAGCATTCCAGCTAAAACCTTTTTTCCAGCCAATGTCACCTTGTATATGCGCCTGCCCATTGGCAATACTTTGCCAGTCCCCAAGCAGTTTTAAAGCAGACTGCTGTAATTCGCCTTGCGCATTAATATTTCCCTTACCCATGCCCCATGCTTTATGTTTTGCATCGAATTGCACTTGAGCTTGTATGGCATGTGGTTTGGCTAATGCCATATTGCCTTGCACGGCAAAATCAATCGTGCCGGATTCATCTGCATACTGCGCTTGCAAATTATCGACTTGTAACTTTCCATCATGGGTGTAAGCATTCAATAATACATTATTAAAGCGTAATGGCCTGCCTTCTGACCAAATCTCCAGTTTTTTAACAGCCAACTTTTTTACATTCAAATTTAAGGGTAAGACAATCGTAGGTATTTCATCGTCTTGCGTAGCGGTAGTTTTCTCATCCGTTTGCTTATTAAGTCGAATTACCAGCTTGTCAGCACTTAAGGTCGTAAATTGCAATGTGGCAGGTAAGGCAATATCAATTTCATGAACACTCGCCAATTGTTCCATTTCAATTTGTGTACTGTCATCGTGCCAGCTTAGCTTTTGCAGCTTTATACCACTAATTAAAGCCCCTTCCAGTTGCTCTAGCTTTAAATTTGGTACAAAACGTTCAGCATTACTGGCAAGAATGCGCGTTCCACCATCCGTCAAAGCGAATAACGCACCACCTACTAATAATGCCAATAATAACAATAAGACAAAAGCTAACGGGTGGATGAGTAAATATTTCAGTAAGCGTTTCACAAATCAGGTCCTAAACTGAAATAGAAATGGACATCACTGGCATTATCTTTAGGGGAAGCAATGTCTGCACGTACTGGTCCTAATGGACTTTTCCACCGAACCCCAACACCTGCACCTACTTTTAATGCACGGTTATTCAGATTATCAAACGCATTACCTGCATCGACGAAAGCTGCCGCACTCCACTTCTCCGCTAACGGGTGCTCGTATTCCACACTGCTGGTTAAGACGTGCTTACCGCCAATGACTTCACCTGCACTATTTTTTTCACCCAAGGATTCAAAATCATAACCACGCACAGAGTTTTGCCCACCCGCAAAAAACCGCAGCGATTTAGGCATTTCATTTAAATCATTGGTCAAGGTTGTTCCCGCTGCTCCTTGTAAAATTAACTTGTCATTATTGTTCAGCGTAGTTAAATGTTTCCCTTGTACTTTGCCTTGCAATAAACTTTGATCGCTCAGTAAACCTTTTTGCGCACCTTGTACTTCAGCCGCAAATGTCCAACCTTGACGTGGAAATAAAGCATCATCCGTTTTGGTTTTTTTGATCCGCGCCCCCAACAAACCCAGATTAGAGCGGGTTGCAGCTTCACCCGTTACTTGTGTTTTCTCATCTAAATAATTAATGAAAATGGTTTGCTGCCAATCATCTTTACTGCGACGGTTATAATCTACACCTGTTTTAAAGGCGGTACTTTTAATATCGGTGTTATCGCTTTTTTTCCAACCAAGAGAGTAATTAATGTTTTCGCTTTCGGGTTGCCATAAGGGCACTTTGTACGTCGCCTCGGCTGATTGTTCGTGTTGCGCAATAACCGCTTTGGTGGAAATTTTATGCCCTTTACGGTTTACCCAACGAATATCCATGCTGGCTTCAGTACGAAAACCTGTATCCGTGCCATAACCCAATTTACCTGCATAGCCGTAACGTTTATTGCGTGTGGTTTCAATACTAACCGGAACTTCGCCATTATCCGCCGCTTTACGGTCGCTGTGGACTAACACTTCGCGGTAATAACCACTGCCTTCCAAAATTTGTTGCTGTTTACGGATAGCCTCAACATCGTAAGTATCCCCCGTGTGCAAACGCACGTACCGATTTAAATGTTCATCATCCAATACGTCTTGGGTAACAGCTACATTACCAACACGATAACGTTTTCCAGTATCAAAATGCAGGTTAACTTGTGCTTGTAACGTATCAGGGTCAACGCGGATTTCACGGGTAAGGTATTCGGCATCGAAAAAGCCTAAGTTATTCGCGGTGCGTCCAAGGCTGGTTTTGAAATCTTCGTATTTCTGGTGAACGAGAATGTCACCGGATTGGTAAGGTGGAGTTGCTTGTAAGGTGCGAAAATCGTCTAAATCTTTTCCTTCACCCGTAATTTGTACCATCACTTGGGTTACTTTAACTGGCTCGCCCGGCTGTACGGCAACATTTAGGGCTAAACAATTGCCTTGACGTACTGGCGTTACATTGAATTTGGCGGAATAGTAACCCATTGCCTCAGCCGCTTCCTGCAATTTATCGTCGGAAGCCTCAATAAACCGAGCCACCCGATCCGAAGGGGAATCGCATTTCAAATTGCGCAAGGAAGGCAGTAACGCGCGTAAATTATTGGCTAAGGCTTCATCCGCCCCCTGCACATTTACCGTTACGGGGGAGGCTTCCGCCTTATCCGTTTTATCCTCAGACGCTTGTTGAAAAAACGCCGCTGATACTGGCGCAGCCACCCCCATTAAGCATAAGCCCCACAGCATTTTTCTCATTGGGTGGCTCCACCTTCCGCATAATTTATTGCTCAAACGCCCACTGTAAGACAGCATCTTGCAACCCGTGCCCTGCTTCTGGTCCATTGTGAATCAATGCAATGACCAAACGTTTCCCAGAGCGCGTTAACATATAACCCGCGATTGCACTACTGTCTTTAAGTGTGCCCGTTTTCATGTGGCTACGTCCGCGTAATTCAGAATTATCAAAGCGATTGGCGAGCGTACCATCCTCTCCTAGCAACGGCAGTGAAGCCATGAACTCCGGCATGTACGGGTCACGCCACGCGGCTTCCAACAACTGCCCTAACTGCCGAGCACTCACGACTTCATGCCGCGACAAGCCCGAACCGTTTTCCAACACAATACCTGTAGTATCAACGCCCGCTTTTTGCAAAACATCGGCGACAGCTACCCGACTCTTTTCAATCGTAGCAGGTTCTCCGCCAGTATGCGCTCCGATACTAAGAAACAGTTGCCGCGCCATGACATTATTGCTCCATTTATTGATGAAGCGTATCTGTTCCCCCAAAGTACGGGATTCGTGCGCGTCCAGTAACACATCGCTGGGTTGCACTTTGCCTAGCTGTAACTGCCCATTGAATACGCCCCCTTCAGAATGCCATACATCCCGAAAAGCGTTGTAAACGTTTTCTTCGGGGCTAGACATCACGCGCAAAATGAAATTTTTCCCGCAATCCAAAGCATACGACCCAACCAACGTTACGACATTCCCCACCAAACTCACGCCCGGTTTGTAACTGGCTTTGCTGCACCCTCCGGCGGACAATTTCAACTGACTATTAACCTGCAACCCCGGAATGCTAGGAAAGGCGGAAACATTCACCCGCTTATTTGTCGCATCCGGCTCTAACAAAAACCGTACAGCTTGGAAGTTATACATCAACGCGGAAGGAATGGCGTTGTACACCTTAGACGGCTCACCATCAAATTCGCCGGGGTCTTGGTGTGGAACGCTAAAATAACTGTTATCCACCACCAAATTACCACGAATTTCTTTCAAACCCTTCAATTGCAAGTCATGCAACATGTCGCGGAAGGATTCATCCGTCAAAAACGGGTCGCCGTAACCTTTCAACACCAAATCGCCGTTGAGCACCCCATCTTTTAGCTCACCGCGTAACCACGTTTCGGTTTTCCACGTATACGCAGGCCCTAGCACCTTCAAGGCTGTCCACGTTGTCAGCAATTTCATGGTGGAAGCAGGGCTGCGTTCCTGCATATCATTGAATTCAACCATTGGCGCATCCGCATTCAAATCGCGGATATACGCACTAAAATGTTCGTCGGGAATGCCCTGTGCTTGCATCATCGCATGGATTTCTGCGGGCAACGCTGCGGGTTGCTGATGACGCACCAAACTCATTTCCGCTGGCTGCGGCGGTGTCGCAACAGGAATCGGTAATACAGCAGGCGCACTTGCCGCCTGCGCCACGGTTGTCATCACAGCCCACGATAACACCCCAAAACGTAAAGCACTTTTCAACATAGAAATTAATGGTATCGCCCTAATTGTTAGCTAATTCCAACACCTCAATTCCCGCTGGCGTGTAATGCCAACGCAAATCGAAATCGTACAAACGCATCGCATACACTCGCCCTGCGTGCTGCCCCTGCTGATACGAAGGACGCGGGTCTTGGCTTAAGATTTGCACAATCAGGCGGCGTACATCACCATGCCAACGCCCCTGTTGTTGGGTACATTGCAGTTCCGCCGTAGCCGAAAAAGTGACTACTTGCTGTACGGGGGGAGCTTCTGCGGCAAACCCAGCCCGTGCCTGCAAAAGCGCGTCAGCATACGGCAAGTAAGGCTTAATATCCAATACTGGCGTACCATCCAGCAAATCTACCCCTGCCAATTCGAGGGTAATGCTACTCCCCTGTTGCTGAATGCTACATAACTGTGCCACGGATAAACCAAGCGGATTCGGGCGGAATGTCGAGCGCGTCGCAAACACCCCCAACCGCGCATTTCCCCCTAAACGTGGCGGACGCACCGTCGGTTTCCACCCCTGTGCGGCGGTGGCATGAAACACGAAAATCACCCAAAGGTGGGAAAAGTTTTCCAACCCGCGTACGCTTTCCGGCTGATTAAACGGTGCGACCAAGGTCAAGGTAGCGCGTGCTTCTGTCACCAACCCCGGCTGACGCGGAATTCCAAACTTTTCCTTGTAAGGCGACTGGATATAACCAATCGGGTTAAACGCAATTTCTTGCCCAGTCATAACCGAGCACCGTTAACAAGCGATGGAAACAAAACCAAATCCCCTAGGCATCAAACTAACAGGGATTGTAACCAAGGCAAGCTGAAAAAGCGCAGGCAAACCTTCTCACCCGTGGAGAAATCAGTTGCGGTGGGGAACAGGTGGCAATTTGCGTAATTTCATTTTATGCCCATTTGCATCATACGCCTCCCCCACGCCTTGAGTCGGGCAACGTGCCAAACGTGCTAGGTTGATAAAAGTACCATTCGCTTGCTTGACGTAAAGGTATGCCAAATCAACCCCATCACCGTTAACCAACAATTCCCAATAATCCTGATTCAACCCCGTACTACTGGCAGGTAACTCATGCACCAAGGAATCTTTCACTGACACTGTATCATCAAAGGGAAATACCGTATCACCGCACAATTCGCAAAAATTGACAAACGACTTCCCTACCGTCAAATACGCAGCAGCCGTATCCGCCTGTTTTTTCGTAACATACGCACATTGATCCGCCCACACACTTGATGGCAGAACCAAACTTATCAATAACCCTGCTGTAATCAGTAACTTTTTCATCTTGTATCCCTCGTTGTTTTGATACCATTAGGCTACGTCAAATTTTCGCGCTGAAATAGGAAAAAAGTCACAGCCGAAAGCCATGTTATTGCCCACGCAACCGCCCCCACAACAACCCCAAATATTCGTGCGCCGCAGAATGCGCCTCGCTAAAACCACGCGCGGAAGGGAAAACATCCGTTGGGCTAAACACCGCATTGCTTTGCTCCAAGTAATTCGTGGGCGCGGGAATAACGTCCATACCTACTTGCTGAAATAATGCCACCGCACGCGGCATGTGTGCCGCCGATGTTACCAATACCACACGCGCATTCCCCACGATTTGCCGAATAATTCGTGCTTGGGTTTCCGTATCTGGTGACTCACTGTCGCTGATAATATCCGCAGCATTTACCCCTAAATTGATTGCCACTTCCCGCATGGCATCAGCATCCGCGCCATAGCCAAACACTTTCCCGCCCGAAACCAGCAATTTCGCCCCCGTAAGCTGACGTTGTAAGCGCACTCCTTCCACCAACCGCGCTAATGACGCTTCACTCAAACGAGTCGCTAGCGGTAACGATTCATCAGCCGATGTTCCGCCCCCAAGCACAACAACCCACTTTACCCCCGCAAGGTGTGTGGTATCGATGAGTGGTGGAAACGCCCGTTCCAATTCGCGTAACGCGGGTTTAACGCCCCAGCCGTAAGATTGCGCCAGTAACAAACCCAGCCCTAACGTTACCAACACTTTACCCAAGCGTTGCCGCTGCGAAAACCACAGCAGTAACGCCCCAAGGGCAAGGCAAAACACCAATAACGATAATGGCATTAAACTCTGTGACAACAATTTTTTAAGGAGGAACATTTAACCCTTTCCCGCCACAATGGGTTGCAAGGTTTGTAACCCTTCCCCCGTTAAAGTAAAGGCTTGCCCAAACCCCATGACGAAGCGTCCGGTTTGTGGTTTCAACCGAAACAAGACGAAATCCCCTAACCCACGTAATACGCCCACGACTTCGCCAAACCGTGCTTGCAGCGCATCCAATAATAACCTAGCTTCGGGCGTTTCCCGCGCTACCACCTCTGCCACACATTGGTAAGTAGCACGGGTACGGGCAAAGATTTGGCGCGTATTTTGTTCATCCGCGATCAACATCACTGCCACCGTCGGCTGGCGCAGCAAATCTTGCGTATGACTGGCTAAACCGCTGATGAAAATGTAAAAATTACCCGCTTCATCACTGACAAAGGGGGCATAACTAATCGCGGGTTGTGCGTATTCATCCAAGGTTGCCAACTGCACGGTCTGCGCATGGGCATGTAACGCGGCAAGTGCCTGTTGCGGGGAATGACTCATGCAAAAACTCCTATTGTCGTGTAATGGTACAGTTCATCTGCTTTATTTTGCGTCTATTCGACGAACCGCGCATGATCAAAAAAACTTTTTCGCCCGCTACCACTCTTAATCAAGAACAACAACAAACCACTGAGGAGCAGCGTGATGGTAAGAAAATTCTTTTCATCCTTAGCAGGTCAATTATTTATTGCCCTACTGGGTTTAGCCATTGTATCGGCGTGTAGCCTCGATACCAAAGCCAAAACCGCGTTGAATTTAGTCGACACCAACTGGATCTTAAAAACACTGGATGGCACAGCATTAAACAGCGAACGCCCCTTATCCCTGCGTTTTAGCGCAGATCATGTCAATGGTTACGCAGGCTGTAACAGTTTTTTTGCTAACTACACCGCCAGCAGCGACGGCGTATTCGGCTTGGGCACAGTCGGTATGACGAAAATGGCGTGTTTAGGCACACGCGATCAGCAGGAACGTGAATTTTTACAACGTTTAAACCAAGTCAAACAATACAGCATGACGCGCGAACAGTTGCTGTTATTGGACGCTCAACGCAAAGTATTGCTGGCATTTAACACAGATAAAGCCAAATAACCACGCATAACCAAATACACCAACAAAAACGCCTGCGGTTGGGCAGGCGTTTATTTAAGCAATAGCGGAATGCAAATCAGTTGGCAGCCATCAGCTTTTCGTATTTCAGCATTAATTGCGCTTTATTTTCGACATGATCAGGGTCATGCGGAATGCAATCAACAGGGCAAACAGAAACGCATTGTGGCTCATCGTAGTGACCAACGCATTCTGTGCAACGAGCCGGATCAATTACATACACTTCATCACCCGCAGAAATTGCGTTGTTGGGGCACTCTGGCTCGCAAACGTCGCAGTTAATGCACTCATCAGTAATCATCAATGCCATAAAAAATTCCTCTAAACTTTTTGTTCGCGTGATTCTAGCAAGCGGAACGGGAGCATAACATTAACTTCCGTCAATATTACCATTTTCAGGAATTCTGCTGGATTCCACGCTCTGCCCGAATCTGCGCAATCTTACCTTGCAACGCGGTTAATACATGAGGGGCTACGTAACGGGAAACATCACCGTGCAAAATCGCCACTTCCTTTACCAACGTAGAGGAAATAAACGAGTAGTTTTCCCCCGGCATGAGGAATACCGATTCAACATCTGACGCGAGGCTGCGGTTCATGCTTGCCAATTGAAACTCGAATTCAAAGTCCGACACTGCACGCATTCCACGAATCAAAACTTTAGCATTTTGTTCCCGCGCAAAATTGACCAACAAACCTTCAAAGCCAATAACGCGCACATCGGTTAAACCTTGATCCAATAATTCCTGCCGAATCATCGACACCCGCTCTTCCAAAGAAAACAGCGGCTTCTTTTTAGGGTTGGAAGCCACGCCCACGATGACATGCTGGCACAAGGTACGCGCACGCTTGATGAGATCAAGATGACCTTTGGTAATTGGGTCAAAAGTACCCGGATAAACTGCGGTAACTTCCATGAGATTCGCCACATTGGTTAAAGACTGCAAAGCACTAAGTAACTAAAGACCTAGCAAATAACTTAACAACTTTGTAGCATTTTATTGTGCAATGCACAATAAGTTTTTCGCCCCTTGCACCATTACGCGGCTGAACGCGGCAACAAATGCCCCAAAATGAATAAAACACTTGCCATAACCACGATGCTCGGCCCGGTTGGGGTATCCAATTGAAGGGAAATTCCCATTCCACCCACTAAAGCACAACCGCCCAATATCACCGCGAACAGTGCCATTTGCTCCGGTGTGTGGGCAAATCGCCGTGCCGCCGCAGCAGGGATAATCAGTAATGCGGTCAACAACAATACGCCGATAACTTTCATCGCTACGGCAACCATTAAGGCGATTAACAGCATGTAAGCCACATTAACGCGCCACACATTTACCCCTTCCACTTGGGCTAATTCCGCGTGCACGCTCAACGCTAACAGCGGTCGCCATAACCACGCCATTACCATTACAACCACTATGGCTAACCCCCACGTTAACGCCACATCCTGCAAGGTTACAGCTAAAATATCGCCGAACAGGTAAGCCATTAAATCCACACGCACATTGGGTAAAAACGTCATTGTCACCGTACCCAAAGCCAATGCGCTGTGCCCAATAATGCCCAGTAACGTATCACTGCCCACCGTAGGGTTGTGTTGCACATACAGCATTAATAACGCCACCAGCAAACATACCAGTAAAATCCACAGATTCAGGTTTGTGCCAGTCATTAACCCTAACGCCACACCCAGCAAAGCAGAATGGGATAAGGTTTCGCCGAAAAATGCCATCCGTCGCCATAACAAAAACACACCCAGCACACCGCTCATTAACACCACCGCAAAACCTGCTAATAATGCCCGCCAGACGAAATCATCCATGCGTCTGTTCTCCCTGACAACAAGCGGTTTGACCCGCCACAATGCTACCGTGTAAATCGTGTTGATGATCATGATGGTGGGAATACACCGCTAACCCGACAGTACGCGCCCCCCCAAACAAACGTAAATATTCAGGGTGACGTGAAACCGCTTCCGGCTGCCCCGAACAGCAAATATGGCGGTTTAAGCACAATACCTGATCGGTTGCTGCCATCACTAAATGCAAATCGTGCGATACCAGTAAAATACCGTAACCGTGCGACTGTTTCAGGCGCGTAATCAATTGGTAAAGCTCACTCAACCCACCGACATCCACCCCTTGCCCCGGTTCATCCAAAACCAGCAATTGCGGTTTATTCAGCAAAGCACGCGCCAGTAACACACGCTGTAATTCCCCGCCTGACAACGCTTGCACAGACTGTTGCAGCAAATGCTGTACGCCCACTTCCGTCGCACATTGCAAAAGCAAATCCGGTGCAGGGCGTTTTGCTGCCAAACCAATAAACCGCGCCACGGTCAGCGGCAATAAACGGTCTACTTGGAATTTCTGCGGTACATACCCCACCCGTAAATCCGGCATCCGCCAAACTGAACCTTGATCCGGTTTACGCAAACCCAGTAATACTTTGAGTAAAGTCGACTTACCTGCACCATTAGGACCAATGAGGGTCAACACGCTTTCTGAGTACACATCAAGACTTACATCGTGCAAAATGACACGTTGCCCAGAACACAAGCTGATATGTTCCAGTTTTGCCAATATTGTGGTGGACATACCCTGCCAATAGTTAAAAGAGTGAAAAAATGCTGCGTATTCTAACGATTATCCTGCTGCTGTGCGTGCCTGTTTTACAATCCTGCCAACAAGAACAAGCCAGTAAACCCCTGATTATTAGCACCATCAAACCCGTGCAAGCCTTGGTCTATGCTGTTGTAGGCAAAAACCCCGCGCAATTTACTTTACTGCAATTGTTACCAGATGGCGCATCGCCACACCATTACGCCTTGCGCCCTTCCGACCAACGCCATTTAAACAGTGCCAGCGCGGTTTTCTACATTGGTGAAGGTTTGGAAACTTTCCTTACTAAACCACTTGCCAACCTACCGCCCAGCAGCAAAGCCATTGCCTTGGTTAACGCACCCAACATACAACACTTATACGCCCGTACCGAAGAAGCGGACGATGCACACGAACACGCAGCGGCAAACAGCGAAGATTTACATTTATGGCTGAATCCAGCGAATGCCATTGCTATAACACAGGAAATAGCGCGCGTATTGGGGGAAATAGACCCATCCAACCAAACCACTTACCAAACAAACGCGCAACAAACGATTACACACATCAACGCCTTGGATGCTCATATCAAACAGCAATTACAAGGGGTACGTGGCAAACCGTACATTGCTTTTCACGACGCATGGCAACACTTTGACCAGCATTATGGGCTGAATTTCGCTGGGGCAGTGACACTCGATGCCAACCGCTTACCCGGCGCACGCCATGTCCAAGACATTCACCAACTGATTACGCAACAGCAAGTACAGTGTTTATTCCAAGAACCGCAGTTCCCACCTGCGTTGGTGAAAACCTTGGTGGAAGGTACAAACATTCGAGTGGGGGAAATCGACCCGCTAGGGGTGAAACTGCCGCTGGATGAAAATACCTACGCGGCACTGCTGCAAAGCGCGGCAGACAGTTTTCAAAACTGCCTGAGCGCGAACCCAAACTAACCGGAAATCCCTAATCCGGCAGGTACGGAATCCCGGCGGCTTTCACGTAACATGCCGCCGACGTATTCATAGCGCAAGCCGTTAATGGCATAGTGAGGGCGGTATAAATTTATCCGAAAAGAACAACCGCCCCGCAGCATAACGATATTTTTATCCTGCATTTTCAATTGCACATTGGCACCGCGCACGGTGTAAACCACATCATCGGCGTAAAGCGGATCACCGCGCTTGAGAATACGCGCTTCTTCGCCCACACACCGCGCTGTCACCTTACCGCGCTTAGAAAGAACTACGCCCGCTTGCTCACGTCCTGTTGCTGTTGCTGGCATAAATCAACTCCCTTTAGATTTAAAATTACCTACGCAATACCCACCACTAAGCATAGCCCACGCTTACCGTTCTGCTGAAAATCCCCCAGATTAATCCGGCTAAACGCTGCAAGCAGGCAGCTAAATGGCATATTTTACAATCCATGCCATACTAGAAAGCACACCACGCTAGAAGGAAAAACCATGTTCGTAGACATTCCGCTGTTCCACAATTTGCCCCAAGAACAATTGGCTTATTTGCTTAAAATGGCGCACGAATTCCGCTATGACAAAAATACCGTCATCATCACCCAAGGCGAACGCAGCAACTCACTGTACCTTGTCCTCGAAGGGCGGCTGAAAGTGTATGCCACCGACGAAGAAGGTCGTCAAACCTTACTCGCGTTCCTCAATAAAGGAGACTTTTTCGGCGAACTCAGCCTGCTGGATGATGAACCGCGCTCCGCTTCCGTGATGACTGTTACCAAAAGTCGGCTATTGTGTTTGACACAAGAAAGTTTCTATCGGTTCATTGAAACGCACCCAGAAAATTTACTGCCTATGCTGCGCATTCTTGCCCAACGTTTACGCGCCCTAGATCGAACCATCCTGTCGCTATCCACCTTAGACGTGTACGGGCGAGTAGCGCGGGTATTACTCAATGAAGCTGAACAACACGACCAAGGGCATATTACCCCCCCACTCACGCACCAAGAAATTGCTGAAATGGTCGGTTCATCGCGGGAAATGGTCAGCCGCATTTTGGGTGATTTGCGTAAAGGTGGTTACATTTGCGTGGAAAACAAACAAATTCGGATTGAGCGCAAACTGCCTACCCGTTGGTAGGCAATCTGCCAATCATTGCTAACGTGGCACAATCGCGGTACTGACATTCACCGACCAAGAACGCAACCCCGTGGTATTACACCCTTGCCCTGTTTGTGCCATTGCCCCGATACGCACTTGATGCCGCCCTGCTGCATAACCCGAACCTAACTCAACAAACTGCGATTGCCCCCCGTTTAAAGGGTTGCTGTAGCGAACTTGGGTCGAGTTATCCACCAACACAGTGTAAACAATAGGAGCGCAATGGCTAGTGGGTGCTTGTAAATTTAGCGCGTAAGTCACATCCGCCCCTTCTGAGGTAAAGGCGTACCCAGCGGTATTAGAGCAAATCGTTTTACCGTCCGCACGAGTATCGCTTGCAGGGCAACTAATCGCCCCTAAGTGGGAAATGCTTGTTACCGCACGCAACGCCCCGCCTGCAATCGTATTCGGCACACTACCGACATGCACCCGTGGTGGCGTGCCCGTAATGTCACCTTCCGCATGAACCCCTTTACCTGCTAATAAAGGTATCAACAGGATACTCGCCAATGCCAACTTATTCATAAACAACACCTCAACCATGACACACAACAGATTGTTTTTACGGCAATTTAAACCAGACCGCTAACTGTTAGTATAAGAAATAGCGCAGTTAATTACTGTGACTTATTCACTAAACGGGTGTTGTGAACGGGTTACAAGCAGTTGGGTAAAGTTTCTTATCGCCGTTTTAGGTATTCTGTGCCACAGTTATTAGTGTGATGTGGCAAAAGTATCGAGAACATTTTTCTGAAATTCTGCTCGGCTTGCTATTCAGTATTATTTTAATCGCGGCGTTGGTTACTCCCACCAATCCTGTCGAATCTTTACTGGATCATGTCGAAATGGCGTTGTACGACCTGCGGTTAAAGCTGGGAGAGAACGCCCTGTCCACGCCTTTAGACGCGCCGCCCATTGTGGTGGTAGATATTGATGAATTAAGCCAAAAGCAGGAAGGGCGTTGGCCATGGCCGCGTAACCACGTTGCTGACCTCATTAATAGCATTAATGAAAAAGAGCCTGCCTTAATTATTTTAGACAGTTTATTCGGCTCGACTGAACCCTTACACCCACATCAAGTCGGCGGCTGTACGGATAACTATTGCCCGATTGCATCATCGGCAACACCTGCCGATCAAGCCTTGGCGTTTTCCATGCAGCAAAGCAAAAAAGTGGTGACAGGCTTTTTGTTTCATCAAGGGCAATTTGTAACCGGAAAATTACCCAAGAGCACTAAACCTGTCGATGAAGACATTTACCAGATACAAGAGCCTAGCGGTTATTCCACCAGTATTCCGATTGTGCAACAAGCAAGCCAAGCCGAAGGTTACATTAATGCCAAACTGGATGATGACGGCATTTTGCGTCGCACGCCCTTGTTTCAACAATACGACGATTACCTGTACCCGTCGTTGAGTTTGGCCGCCGCACAACGCTATTTGCTGGAAAACGATTGGCAAGCACGCACTGCGCAACAAGCGGGGAAGCACTTTTACACGGGCATTGTGCTGGGGAATAATTTCATCCCGACTGATCCTGTGGGGAATCTCTTGATTCCCTATGTGGCGGGGAAACCGCCTTTCACAGTGATTTCTGCTACCGATGCCATGCGCAACCCCCAAACACGCAACACCATCGAAGGGGCAATTGTGTTGGTGGGTTCATCCGGTTTGGTGCAAGGCGATCTGGAAAGTACCCCAACGCAAGCCAATATGCCGGGGGTAATGATTCATGCTTACGCACTGTTGGGGTTGTTGCATCCCGAAGTTTTACTCAGTGAGCCGATTTGGAAGCAGGACATTGAAGTCTTTTCAGTGGTGGTTTTGAGCTTGCTATTGCTGGCATTTTACCCGCTGACCAGCCCACGTACTTTATTGATTACGGGGATTTTATTGGCATTGACTAGCATCGGTTTAAATGTGTGGCTGTGGCACATTATGCGGGTGCGGATTGATTTGCTACCGAATTTATTACTGATTGCGTTTTTCACCAGCTTATTCACGATTTACAAATTGTTGCGCGAAAATCATACCCGTAACCATTTGCAGCATTTGTTTGGGCAATACATCCCGCCCGAACGTATTCAACAAATCCTTGCTTCGCCCCAAGCGATTAGTTTTGCGGGTGAAAAGCGGGAAATGAGCGTGCTGTTTGCCGATTTACACGATTTTACGTCCATTGCGGAACGGCTGGATACGCAAACGCTGAAAAACTTGCTAAACCGCTATTTGAATGCGGCAACGGAAATTATCTTCCATCACAATGGTACAGTGGACAAATACATCGGTGATATGGTGGTTGCCTTTTGGAACGCCCCCTTACATGACCCACAACACGCCCAACAAGCGGTTTTATGTGCGTTGGGTTTGCGCCAGATGTTGCAAGACAAAGCGGCTGATTTTCAACAATTTGGCATTCCCCCCTTGCAACTGGGCATCGGGATTAATACGGGGGAAATGAATGTCGGCGACATGGGTTCTGACCATCGACGGGCTTACACGGTTTTGGGCGATGCGGTAAACCTTGCTTCCCGCACCGAAGCCTTAACCCGCTATTACGGGGTGGATATTTTGGTCAGCGAATACACGCAAGCACAATGCCCTGACATTGCGTTTCGCACCGTTGACCGCGTGTTCGTCAAGGGTAAACAGACTTCGGTAGGCTTGGCGTATCCGGTAGGTTTGCGTTCAACCTTATCCGCTGCGCAATTACAGCAATTACAACGCCACGAACACGCCTTGCAATGCTATTGGCAGCAAGATTGGGCAAATGCGGCGAAAGGCTTTGCCCACTGCTTAATTCACGCGCCAACTGACCCGCTGGCAAAACTTTTTTTGCAACGTATCGCAGAACTAAGCCGCAATCCTCTACCCAAAGACTGGGACGGGGTTTATGCTCATACGCATAAGTAACAGCAATTCGTGGTCGTATGTTTACAACAAAAATTGACCCGCGCCATTATCAATTAATGGTTCAAAGCACCCTGCTGGCGTGGGGCATCGGTGTATTGGCATTTCCGGTTACGTGGCAACAAATAGCGGCAGTCATCGCCAGCGCATTGGCAACACAGGTGGTGTTTTGCCGTTTATTTCACCTGCCTGCTGTTTTGCTTAGTACGTTGAATACCAGCTTGTCTATTTTGCTGTTACTGCACTCACAAACTGCTGCGTGGTTAGCATTAGCCGCCGCTTTGAGCATTGCCAGCAAGTTTTTATTACGCATTGATGGTAAACACGTTTTCAACCCATCCAATTTCGGCATTGTCATCACGCTCTTGCTCAGCAACGCCGTATGGGCCGCACCGGGGCAATGGGGGCACGGTTTATGGCTGTTTTTATTCGTGGCTGGCAGTGGGCTGATTGTCATGGTCGGCTGGCAAGTCATGCTTGCCAGTGTCAGTTTTCTGTTGGTTTATGCGGGACTGTTATTGCTGAAAGCAAGCTGGCTCGGCGACCCGTGGGCAATTCCACTGCACCAATTGCAAAACGGCTCGTTATTATTGTTTAGCTTTTTCATGTTATCCGACCCTAAAACGACTCCTGCGCACCCGCTAGCACGGGTGTTATTCGGTACTTGTGTCGCGGTATTAGCCGCGTGGTTGCAATTCCGCCAATATTTACCCAATGCATTTTTGTACGCGCTGTTACTTCTGTCACCCAGCGTATTGCTGTTTAACCGCTGGCTGCACTTCCACACATTTGAATGGTCAAAACGCACAACAAAATCCGAGGGAATACGATGAAAAGAATCCTTACCGTTAGCGCACTTATCGCTAGCAGCTTATTACCCAATTACACATCGGCTTTTTGCGGCTTTTACGTGGCGAAAGCAGACACAGGGTTATTTAACCAATCATCGCAAGTTGTTTACGTGCGCGATGGCGACCGCAGCATTGTAACAATGGGCAGTGACTTTAAGAGCGATGTAAAAGAGTTCGCAATGGTCATTCCCGTACCCATCGTCGTGCAAAAAGAACAAGTTAAACTGGTTAATAACAGTACCATTAAGCACTTAGACGCTTACACCGCACCGCGTTTAGTTGAATATTTCGACGAAGACCCGTGTATGCAAATGATGTATGAAAAAGCTATTCCCGCCCCTGCGGCATTACCCGCGCCTTCCCCTAAAGCCCGTGCCAAAGAATTGGGGGTGAAAATCGAAGCCCAATACACGTTGGGCGAATACGACATTATGGTGTTATCCGGGCAAGAAAGTAGCGGTTTGATTACGTGGCTGACCGAAAACGGTTACAAAATCCCCCAAGGGGCTGAACCTGTCGTGGGCAGTTACCTCAAGCAAAACATGAAATTCTTCGTCGCCAAAGTCAATCTGAAGGAATATTCCAAAACCGGATTCACCCAGCTACGCCCGATTCAGGTTAATTACCGCGAAAAACGTTTCATGCTGCCGATTCGCTTAGGTACGGTCAATGCAACGGGCAAACAAGATTTATTCGTGTACGCTTTAACCCGCAATGGGCGCGTAGAAACCACCAATTACCGCACCGTAAAGCTGCCCAGCGATTTGGACGTACCCGAATACATCAAGGATAAACAGGAGTTTGCTAATTTCTACCGCGATATGTTCCACACGCAAGCAGAAAAAGAAAATGGCGCGGTCTTCCTCGAATACGCATGGAATATGAATTGGTGTGACCCGTGTGCGGCAGACCCGCTTTCGAGCCAAGAATTGCAAGAGCTTGGCGCATTCTGGGTGAAACCGGATGCAAATAATATGGGTGGCGGCGCAGCGGAAGCGTATGTTACCCGCCTGCATGTGCGTTATGACCGCGAAACTTTCCCCGAAGATTTGATGTTCCAAGCCACAGGTAACAGCGAAAATTACCAAGGGCGTTACATTATTCGTCACCCGTGGCAAGGCGAAGCCAGTTGCCCCGCCGCGTATACCTACCTAACGAAAACTGCGCCCAAACAACAAGACGAAGCGGCACAAAACCTCGCTCGCATGACAGGTTGGGATGTGAATGACATTCGCAAAAAATTACCCAAATTGAAAACCCCTGCCAGCCCAAATCTGACCACAGAGTAAACCTGACAGCCCCTTTTCACCCACGAAAAGGGGCAATCCCTGTTACACAGGCAATACCGATTCCCCGCGCATGAGGTCGTCTAATGTCTCGCGCTGGCG
>CAZJDN010000023.1:0-21582 GCA_964544775.1 uncultured Thiothrix sp. | reverse complement strand
ATGCGGTAGGCTTCTTCTTGACTGCGGCGTTCTTGGGGATGATGTACTACTTCGTGCCTAAACAAGCAGGTCGCCCAGTTTATTCTTACCGTTTGTCTATCATCCACTTCTGGGCATTGAGCTTCATGTACATGTGGGTTGGTACTCACCACTTGCACTGGACTGCAATTCCTGACTGGACTTCTACACTGGCGGCAACTTTCTCTATCTTACTGTTGATGCCATCTTGGGGTGGTATGATCAACGGTATCATGACGCTCTCTGGCGCATGGGACAAACTGCGTACTGACCCAATCATGATGTTCATGATCACTGCATTGTCTTTCTACGGTATGTCTACCTTTGAAGGTCCAATGATGTCACTGAAAAGTGTAAACGCACTGTCTCACTACACTGACTGGACTGTCGGTCACGTTCACTCTGGTGCATTGGGCTGGGTTGCGATGATCTCTATCGCGTCGCTGTATCACATGATTCCACGCCTGTGGAACACTACTTTGTATAACCTGAAACTGGTTTACACACACTTCTTCTTGGCAACTATCGGTATCATTTTGTACATCACTGCACTGTGGGTATCTGGTATCGGTCAAGGTCTGATGCTGCGTGCATTCGACGAATACGGCAACTTGGCTTATACCTTCGTTGAAACCGTTGCGTTCATGCACGGTCCATTGGTCGCACGTACTGTGGCTGGTCTGTTCTTCGTATCTGGTATGTTGGTAATGGCATACAACATTTACATGACTATCGCACGAGCTAAGCAGGAAGAAGGTGTTTCTGCTGTTGCCGCTGCTAAAGCGTAAGTTGTAGGAGTAGTGACACATGTTTAAACACGAAAGTATTGAAACGAACTCTGGCTTACTGATCGTTTTAACGATGGTGGCTATCAGTATCGGTGGTCTAGTTGAAATCGTTCCGTTGCATTACATCCAATCTACCGTTGAAGACGTTAAAGACCCTGTAACAGGTTTGGAACAAGTCCGCCCATACACGCCGTTAGAGCAACGTGGTCGTGACATTTACATCCGTGAAGGCTGCTACACCTGCCATTCACAGATGATTCGTCCATTCCGTGATGAAAATCTGCGTTACGGTCACTACTCTTTGGCGGCTGAGTCAAAATATGACCACCCGTTCCAATGGGGTTCTAAACGTACTGGTCCTGACTTGGCTCGCGTTGGTAAAAAATATTCCAACGAATGGCACGTACAACATTTGAACGCGCCACGTTCTGTTGTACCAGAGTCTATCATGCCGAACTACCCTTGGCTGAAAGAGGCTGAACTGGATTATTCAGACCTGCAAGATCGTATGATCGCGCTGAAGCGCGTTGGCGTACCTTATTCCCAAACTAAAGTTGAGTATGAAGCCAACGTTAAAAAGTTTGGTGAAGATATTGCGAAAAAACTCGACATCAATAATGCGGAAAATACCTTACTGGCTCAAGTTCAAGCAGGTAACTACGATGGCAACCCAGCCAAAGTAACCGAAATGGACGCACTGGTAGCTTATCTGCAAGTGTTGGGCACAATGGTTGACTTCAGCAAATTCGATGAAGACCACTTCATCCAGTTCCGTTAATTTGTTACTGGACGGTAGCTTCTGTTATTTAGTGCAAGGAGAAAAGTTAAGTGTTAGCTGAATTTGGAACATGGATTATGGATATTAATCACAGCCAAACCGTGGCTTTGCTTATCTTTTTCTCTTTGTTTATTGGCATTTTGTTTTACGTCTTCGCCAGTCGGCGACGCAGTGAGCGGTTGGAATCTTACCGTTTTACCCCGTTTTTAGATGAAGACGATGCCGATAAACGTGTCAAAGCAGCAGAGGCTTCGCAAGCTAAAGGTGAGAAATAGTTTATGGCTAATCCTGTAAAAGACCCGCTGACTGGTGCGGAAACTACTGGTCACGTCTGGGACGAGACACTCCAAGAGTTCAATAACCCACTGCCGCGTTGGTGGTTATTCACTTTCTACGGCACAATCGCCTTCGCACTGATTTACTGGATCATGTATCCATCTTGGCCAATCGGTGGTAGCTATCTGAAAGGTATTGGGAATTCCATTACCTATAAAACGGATGCTGGTGAAGAGAAATCAACCCACTGGAACATGCGTGCGTTATTGGCTCACGACATGCAAAACAGTGAAGAGTCTAAGAAACAGCAAGAATACTTGGCGAAAGTCGGTGCTGCTTCTTATGAGCAAATTGCACAAGACCCTGATATGTCTGCGTTCGTGCGTTCTTACGGCGTAGGTATGTTCGGTGACAAATGTGCAGCGTGCCACCAATCCGGTGCTCAAGGTATCGTGGGTAAATTCCCTAACTTGGTCGACGACGACTGGTTGTGGGGTGGTGACACTAAAACGATTGAAACAACTATCCGTGGCGGTCGTTTAGGTTACATGCCTGCTTTCAGCAATGTATTGGATGACAACCAAGAAACGCAACTGGCTAACTACGTGTTGAGTTTATCCGGCGAACCATCCGATGCAGCAGCAGCGGCTGAAGGTCAAAAAATCTTCCAAGGTGAAGGCGCAGGTTGCTATTACTGCCACACTAAAGAAGGTACGGGTATGCACGCGCAAGGTTCTGCTAACCTGACTGACAAAGTTTGGACGATTGCGAACATTCCAGCGGCTGAATCACCTGAAGCGAAAGTGGAAGCGATTAAAGCGGTAATCCACAACGGTGTGCAACGTCAAATGCCAGTCTTTGGTCCAGCAGGTAAAAACCTGTCTGATACCGAGATTAAAGTATTGGTTGCTTACCTGAAACAAATGTCTGCGGGTGCTGGTGCGAAATAAGCACTAACGCGGATGCAGTCACGAAAGGGCCGGATTCATTCCGGCCTTTTTGCGTTTATTTTGAGTATGCGCAAGGCAAGACCAGCAAACTACAGTATCATGCGCCTGATGTAGAGTATTGGACACCCCAGCTATGAATATTGAACAAGTTGTAGAACCCAAATCATCCCTCCAACCGCGTTCGGTGGAAGGACGGTTTCGTACCATTAAAACGGGTATTTTGGTTTTTGCCTATGCCGCGTTTTTCTTGTTGCCGTGGTTGCGTTGGGAACGGGCAGTAGGTCCCGATCAAGCCATTTTGTTCGATATTCCGGGGCGGCGTTATTACATTTTCGACATTGTAATGCACGCACAAGATATTTTCTGGCTGACTGCCTTGTTGTTCCTAGCAGCGGTTTTACTATTCTTTGTGACTACCTTGTTTGGGCGGGTGTTCTGCGGCTATTTCTGTTTTCAAACTTTATGGACAGACGCATTCCGCTTTATTGAGCGTTACATCCAAGGTGATCGGGTGGCGCGTTTACGTTTGGATAAGCAACCTTGGGATAAAGAAAAGATTCGGAAAATAGGGTTGACTCACGCTGCATGGCTGTTTTTGTCGATGTGGACAGGGATCAGTTTCAGCTTGTATTGGGGGGATGCTTTTGCGTTAACGGGAGGTTTCTTTACTGGTTCAGCCCCAGCAGCAATGTATGGCACCGTATTGATTTTGATGAGCACCACGTATTTAGCCGCAGGTTGGGCAAAAGAGTACGTATGTATGCACATTTGCCCTTATTCACGTTTCCAAAGCGTTATGTTTGACCAAGATACCATCATTGTTTCTTACGATATGAATCGTGGTGAAGGCAAAACAGGGCGTGCGAAACCGATTAAAGACATGCGTGATCAGGCCGCACGCCAAGCCGCTGGGCACGGTGATTGCGTGGATTGCGGTTTGTGTGTGCAAGTTTGCCCCACAGGAATCGATATTCGCAAAGGGTTGCAAATCGGTTGTATTCATTGCGCATTGTGCATTGATGCCTGCGACGGCATTATGGATAAGCAGGGCTGGAAACGCGGTTTGATTAGCTACACCTCAGATCACGCTTTAGAAGGCAAGAAAACCCAAATCTTTAAACTCCGCACTTTGGGTTATGGTGCAGCGACATTACTGGCAACCATTTACTTAATTTGGAGTATCAGTAGCAGTAAGTTGTTGGAAGTTAGCGCGGTGCAAATTCGTAGCCCGTTGTTTGTGCAACTATCCGATGGTCGCATCCAAAACAGTTACGAAGTGAAGATTAATAATAAGACAATGGAAGCGGCACGTTATCAGTTGGAAGTTGAGAAATTAAACAATGCCGAGTTGGATTTGGGAGAATTCTCTAGCATTAGTCTGAAACCTGATTCCAGCATACGCATTCTGGCAAAAGTCCGTTATACTGTGCAGCCCGGTGATGCACAGAAAAACCATGAATTCCAGTTTAAGCTAACGCCGCTGGAAGGTAAGGTGAAAGAAGCTGTGATCATTCCTTCACACTTTATTACACCGTGATGGATTAGATGGAAGGTCAAAGTTTATTATTCACGTTGGGAGCAGGTGTTTCTGCTTCCTTCTTCTTATTCTTTATTCTCAAAGGGTTACGCCAACCCGGTCGGATGGCTGCTCTCTTGACCATTTTATTGGTGGAAGCGGTCTATATCCCGTGGTCAGCCATGCACTGGTCGGGTTTGGACGTATTCGCCATTAATTTCGCTTTTTTTACCATGACAGCAGCAGGTCTGGGGATTGTCTTTGGCAATCGTGAGAACAAGCTGGAAACGGTGGATGGTAAGAAACCCCGTTTCTTCCATTGGGTTCCCATGACGATTGTCGGCTTCTTTTTAGTGCTGGCAACCGTGGACGGGATCATTATTACGCTGGTAAATCAGGGTGCGAGTGCTGACTTTGTACACAAATATTTGCCTGCACCGCACGGTAAAAACGTAGGTAAAGAAGTCACTTCCGCGTTTTCAGGGACGGTTGCGCACGATTTCCAGAAAAGTACCGCGCAATATAACCAATACGTTGATCAGCTCAAGCAACAAGCGGCGTTGGGGTGGCGCATTCTGGACGGTTGGGTCGATAGCCCACAAGAGGGTAAGCCAGCACTTTTCCGTTTACGCATTATTGATGATGAAGGGATGCCCGTTGGCGGTGCTCAGGTTAAAGTGAAGTTCCTGTTTGCGGCAAATAAAAGCAAGGACATGGAGTTGGTATTACCCGAAACTGAACCCGGTTTTTATGGGCAGCCAGTCAGTTTGCCTGCGTCTGGGGCTTGGTCGCTCTTGATTACGGTGAGTCGGGGTAGCGATGTCTACGAGGCGAAAGGGGAAACGAAAGTCGCGGTCGGTCAAGCAGGGTAAAACGTATGCGTGCAGAAGCTCAGCAAGGGTGTTTCCACTGTGGGCAGCCTGTTCCTAGTGGTGCACATTATCCTGTCACCGTAGATGGCGCAACACATGCTATGTGTTGTACGGGCTGCCAAGCAGTTGCCAGCGCGATTGTGGCGAATAATTTAACCGATTATTACCGTTTTCGTACTGAAATAAGCACTAAAGCGGAAGACCTTGTGCCGGAAGCCTTGCGTCAATTGCAGGTTTATGACGTACCTGAATTACAAAAATCCTTTGTACGCACCACGGGGGGCAGTATCCGCGAAGCCTCCTTGATTTTGGAAGGCATTGTTTGTGCGGCGTGCGTGTGGTTAAACGAGAATCACGTTAAGCAACTCCCCGGTATTTTGGATTTCAGTGTTAATTATTCCACGCACCGTGCCATGCTGAAGTGGGATAATGACCTGATCCATTTAAGCGATGTACTTAAAGCTATTTCTGAGATTGGCTATCACGCGCATCCTTTTGACCCCGGTCGGTTAGAATCACTGCAAAAGAAAGAAAAATCCGCTGCTTTACGCCGTATTGCCGTTGCAGGGTTGGGCATGATGCAAGTCATGATGATTGCGGTGGCGATGTATATCGGTGCGGTGTCGGATATGGATGCGGGAATGCGTGACTTCCTGCGCTGGATCAGTTTGGTGATGACCGTGCCTGTGGTGTTGTATTCGGCACGCATTTTCTTTACCTCCGCATGGCGTGATTTGCGGCGTGGGCGGTTTGGCATGGATGTCCCTGTTTCCATTGCCATTGCTGTCGCTTTCACCTCCAGCGTGTGGGCAACGCTGACCAAAGGCGGGGAAGTGTATTTCGATTCCGTCACCATGTTTACTTTCCTACTGCTCACTGGGCGCTATTTGGAAATGGCAGCGCGGCATAAAGCAGGGCAAGTCGCGGAAGAATTGGTTCGGCTCATGCCAGCGACAGCGACACGTTTGTGTGATGGGGAACAAGAGGTTGTTCCCGTCAGTCAGTTAGAAACAGGTGATCATGTCTTAATTAAGCCGGGTGAAGTTGTTCCCGCTGACGGTGTGGTGGTTGATGGTATCAGCAGCACCAATGAATCTTTATTGACGGGCGAAAGTTTACCGTGCCAAAAACAGCAAGGAGATAGTTTGGTTGGTGGCACAGTGAACATCGAAAGCCCACTAACCATGCGTGTAGAAAAGGTGGGCGATAACACGGTGTTGGCTTCCATCATCCGTTTACTGGAGCGTGCGCAAGCCGAAAAGCCGGAATTAGCCCGTTTGGCAGAAAAAGTCGCCTCCCGTTTTGTTCCTCTGATTTTGCTAACGGCAGCGTGTGTGTTTTGGTGGTGGAATCAGCACGAACCCGCCCGTGCATTCTGGATTGCCTTATCCGTATTGGTGGTAACTTGCCCGTGTGCTTTTTCATTGGCAACGCCAGCGGCATTGACGGCGGCGACAGGTTTACTGACCTCGAAAGGGGTGTTGACTACACGCGGACACGCGCTAGAAACCTTGGCACGGATTAACCACATTATTTTCGATAAAACAGGTACGCTCTCACACGGGCAGCTTGAAGTAACCGCTTTTGCTACGTTAGGTGCTGAAAGCGAAAGCGCGTGCAAAGCGTTAGCTGCTGGCTTAGAAACAGCTTCTGAACACCCTGTTGCACACGCGGTCATGCGTTTAACAACCACTCCGGCGGTATTTAGCAATGTGACTGCCGAATCGGGGCGTGGGGTAAAGGGCATTTACCAGCAAAAACATTACCGCATCGGCACAGAATTATTTGTGCGTGAACTAACGGGTGTGGCATTGGATTTACCCCAGAGTAATTCGGGCTATTCGGAAATTTTCCTAGGCAGTGAAGACGGTTGGTTAGCACGTATTTCCTTGGCAGATCGCTTGCGGGAAGATGCAGCCAATGTGGTGCAGGAATTACAAGCGTTGGGGGTTGATGTTACGTTACTCAGCGGTGATACCCCCCATGTCGTGACCCGTGTTGCCCAACAATTGGGGATTGCGCACGCCGAAGGTGGATTATTACCTGACGGTAAATTGGCTTACCTGAAGCAGCAACAAGCACAAGGTAATATTGTGGCAATGGTCGGTGATGGGGTAAATGATGTCCCTGTGCTTGCCGGAGCGCAGGTTTCCATTGCAATGGGTAGCGGTTCGCAGTTAGCCCAAGCCAGTGCGGACATGGTATTACTGTCGGAAAATTTACATCAATTGCCGTTTGCCGTGCGTACAGCGCGACGAATGCAGATCATTATTAAACAGAATTTTGCATGGACTATCTTGTATAACTTGTTAGCAATTCCCTTGGCTGCAATGGGCTTTATTGCACCTTGGATGGCAGCGATTGGGATGTCTGCGAGTTCTTTGATCGTTGTGCTGAATGCATTGCGTCTGAAAAACTAATTTTTTCTACGTATAATCAAAACTATTTTCTTCAACACGGTGCACAGTTATGGAAGCATTATATATGTTAGTACCGATTGCGGTCGGGGTCATGATCGTGGTCGTGGTGGCGTTTATTTATACCGTTAAAAGTGGGCAATACGACGATTTAGAAGGTCCTGCACACCGTATTTTAATGGATGACGATGACCCGCGTATTCCCACGCAAAAACCAGACGTAAATAAAAAATCTGATCAATAATTGAAACTCGGAATTTATAATTTCGCAGTTAATACCCATATTTGTACGGCTTGTCGTGTTTTTTGAACATATTATGGTCATGTCCAAAGCATCCCGCCGGAATTGTTCTATCCTATGAAGAGCAAGCATGTAATACCAATAAAGGGGCGGCATGTGTTTTTAATCGGTAGATTAGGGATGAATATCCGGTAATGGATGACCGGCTAGGAAGTTCAGGCGTATAAAATCACCAGATGCTTACCGTCAGAGTTCCTCGGGCTGGATGACGTTGATTAAGGAGAATAGGTAGCCGTATGTCGGACAGAAGATTGCAAGTTTTTCACGCAGTCGCAAGGCTGTTGAGTTTCACAAAGGCGGCGGAGGTGTTACACATGACACAGCCTGCCGTAACGTTTCAAATTCGTCAATTAGAAGAGCAATTTGATACCCGTTTATTTGATCGTACTCACAACCGTGTTTCATTAACAGAAGCAGGTAGAATTGTTTTTGAGTATGCGGAAAAGATTTTTGAACAATACGCGGAAATGGAAAATGCCATTCGTGAAATGACGGATGACATTAGCGGCTCGCTTACTATTGGTGCAAGTACCACGATTTCTGAATACTTGTTGCCAGCTTTGTTAGGTGAGTTTAATTCCAAGAATCCAGACGTGCGTTTACGTTTACGCGTGTCAAACACCGAAGGCATCGTCTCAATGGTGGAAAATAACATCATTGATCTAGGTGTGGTCGAAGGTTTGGTGAATAACAAAAACCTGTTGGTTGAAGTTTGCCGTCAAGACGAATTGGTGTTGATTGTGCCGCCAAACCATGAGTTAGCAGGGCGTGAAAGCGTAAAACTCAAAGACGTGATGCATTACCCTTTCATTTGCCGTGAGGAAGGCTCTGGTACACGCGAAGTCATTCTTGACTATATGTACGGTCTGGGAATGGACAAGCACGCGATGAATACCTGCCTTGAATTGGGTAGCCCTGAAGCGGTGAAAGGTGCAGTGGAAGCAGGTATGGGTGTAACCATCGTTTCCAGTGCTAGCATTGGTAAAGAGTTGAAATTGGGTTCTTTAGTGTCTATTCCCTTAGACCCGCCATTGACCCGCGATTTCTCTTTTGTGCGCCAACGTCAAAAATTCAAAGTACGTGCAATGGAAGAGCTATTAGAGTTCGCCCGCGCTTACTGTGAAAGACACCCGCACGGTTAGTATTTATTGGTAAGATACCCCTGATTACGGTGCTGCAAGTGAATTCTCAGGGAGTAAGTATGTTACCCGGTATTTCCCCACAATCCGGTTCTGCCGCCGAAAAACGGCTGCGTAAGTTGTTCCGCGAAATGAGCCAGCAAGATCAGGCAGCCTTGCTGCGCTTCGCGGAGTATCTGGTCGCATCTCCTACCGCCGTAACTGAAGTAATGCGCGACTTTCCGCTGCCAGAGCAAATTGAACGCCCAGCACAAGAAAGTGTCGTAAAAGCGATTAAACGCCTAGTTGCCACTTACCCCATGATTGAACGTGATCGTTTATTGAACGAAACATCGAACTTAATGAGCGCACACGTCATTCAAGGTAAGCCAGCCGTGGAAGTGATTGATGCTTTGGAAGCCTTGTTTCATCGCCACTATCAAGAACTGAAAGCAGCGTTTGAAACGAAAACGGTTTAGCCTACGCCGAAAACACGCGCTCGAATCTGCGTTACCTGATCACGAATGCTGGCTGCTTGTTCAAACTCCAGATTTTTCGCGTGTTGGAACATTTTTTCTTCCAGTTTTTTGATTTGCTTGAGGGCTTGCTCAGGAGTCAATGAACGGTATTCCGCTGCGTCTTCTGCCAGCTTTTTCTCGCTGCGGGTTTTGCCTTTTCCTTTGGTTACATTGGCGTAAGCCCCTTCCATTACATCCGCAATGCGTTTGCGAATGGTTTGAGGGGTAATGCCGTGTTCGGTGTTGTAAGCGATTTGTTTCGCGCGACGGCGTTGGGTTTCGCCAATGGCAGCTCGCATGGAATCGGTCATTTTATCCGCGTACAATATCGCTCTGCCTTCAGCATTGCGTGCTGCGCGTCCGATGGTTTGAATCAAAGAACGCTCCGATCGCAGGAAGCCTTCTTTATCCGCATCCAAAATTGCTACAAGGGAAACTTCGGGAATATCCAACCCTTCGCGTAGCAAGTTGATGCCAACCAACACGTCAAATTCGCCCTTACGTAAGTCGCGGATAATTTCCACCCGTTCTACGGTGTCAATGTCTGAATGCAGATAACGCACTTTGATGTCGTGATCCATCAAGTAATCGGTTAAATCTTCCGCCATGCGTTTGGTCAGGGTGGTGACTAAGACGCGCTCATTGCGTTTTGCCCGTGCAGTGATTTCCGACATAACATCATCCACTTGCGCGGATACGGGGCGTACTTCCACCATAGGATCAACCAAACCCGTGGGGCGTACTACCTGTTCGGCGATGTTGTCCGCGTGCTCTTGCTCGTAATTGCCGGGTGTGGCGGAAACGTGAATAGCTTGTGGGATCAGGCGTTCAAATTCGTCAAAGCGCAATGGGCGGTTATCGAGTGCAGAAGGCAAGCGGAAGCCGTATTCGACCAAGGTTTCTTTGCGCGAGCGGTCGCCTTTATACATGCCTCCAAACTGCGGAATGGTAACGTGCGATTCATCCACGAATACAATCGCGTTGCGCGGTAGGTAATCAAATAAACAAGGCGGTGGTGCACCCGCAGGGCGTTTGGACAAATAACGCGAGTAGTTTTCAATGCCGGAACAATAGCCCGTTTCGATGATCATTTCGATGTCGTATTGCGTGCGTTGTTCCAAGCGTTGTGCTTCCACTAAACGGTCATTGTCGCGTAATTGTGCAAGGCGGGTTTTGAGTTCGACCTTAATGTGCTCAACCGCTTCCAATAAAACGTCGCGGGGTGTGACGTAGTGCGTTTTGGGGTAAACCGTGAGGCGCGGCACGCGGCGTAATACTTCGCCAGTGAGTGGATCAAAATAGCTTAGATTTTCGATTTCATCGTCGAATAATTCAATACGAATGGCTTCTTTGTCTGATTCGGCAGGGTGAACGTCAATTATCTCGCCGCGCACGCGAAATGTACCGCGTTGTAATTCAAGGTCATTACGGTTGTACTGCATTTCAGCTAAGCGGCGCAAAAGGGTGCGCTGATTGATTTTATCGCCTCGAACTAAAATCAAGAGCATTTTTAAATACGATTCGGGGTCGCCTAAACCGTAAATCGCAGAAACGGTGGCAATAATAATGACATCTTTGCGTTCAAACAGGTTGCGGGTTGCCGATAAGCGCATTTGCTCAATGTGATCGTTTACGGCGGAATCTTTTTCGATATACACGTCTTTCGACGGTACGTAGGCTTCTGGTTGGTAATAATCGTAATAGGAGACGAAATATTCCACCGCATTGTGGGGGAAAAACGCCTTCATTTCACCGTAAAGCTGTGCCGCCAGCGTCTTATTGTGCGCCAGAACAATCGCGGGGCGTTGGGTTTGCTGGATAATATTCGCCATTGTAAACGTCTTGCCGGACCCCGTTACCCCCAGCAAGGTTTGGTGTACTAAGCCGTCGTTTAAGCCATTGACTAACGATTGAATCGCCTGTGGCTGATCGCCCGCAGGCGGGTATTGACTCTCCAGTTGGAAACACGCGGTTTCGTGCATAACGCTCTCCCGTAAAGATAACTAATCTTAGCACGGGAGAGGCGTGCCCGTGGTTAAGGGCAAAATGTGGAGGGTTTAATCAGGCTTTTGTCAGCAAATAACCAGCCCGTCGGATTCCACGGTACGCCGGGAGCTGTGCCGTAATAGTGCATTTTACCCAGAGCGGTAGCCATTTCCTCGCCGACCCGCGAGCCTTTGATTTCCTTCCCATTGTGCAGTAATACCCCGTGCTGACCTTCGCTACGGCTGCCTTTGGCACGATACCAGATTTGCAATTCCCAACCGTTGTCACGCAAAACCTTATCCGCAGGTTTACTGACATCAACTCCAATACCTTCACCCGGCAGTAGCGGGGCAGGGGTTGCAGGCGGCAATGCCATACACAACGGTGCGGCAAATAACAAACCAAACAGTAACCAACATAAGCGTTTCATTGCCTTTACCTCGTTGATTGAGTTGAAGAAAGGAACACCTTTAAGTGTAGGATACGCCGTTGCCAAAGCACATAACTTGATGCATCTCAGTAAACGCACTACGGAGGAATGCTATTTATTCCTCAATGTACATAAAAACGTGAATCTAGGCTGAACTTGTTCCTCAATCATGGTCAAAGGCAATAGGTCGCGCACGAATGTGGCGATGTATAAAAAATAGGATTACGAGGAATACCCATGAACAGGACGAATGTTGGGGCAGGTGCGTTAGCAACTGTGCTGTTATTACTAACCCCCAATCTGTACGCAGAGTGTAATTTATACGATTTAGGCAATTTTGGCGGAAGCCCTCGCACACTTGCACCGGGTGAACGCTTAGGCAATCTCGGCAGAAGTTGGGATAATCGCACATCATCCATCAATATGACCGACAACTGCAAAGTTACCATTTATGCCGACCCTAATTTCAAGGGGGAAAGCAAAACACTAACGACTTCTAGCACCAGTCTAGGCAGTTTATGGGATAACCAAGCCTCTTCTGCCGTGTGCAGTTGTATCCCGCCTGCTGATTGGAATGCAGGTGGGAATTGGCATCATCGGCGCGATGGCAACCGTTTGTACGCACCGCCACCACCGCCGCAACAAATTTGCCATTTGTACCGTGATGCGGATTTTCAAGGGGGGGAATTAGCCCTCAGTGCTAATATGCAGTTTGCTTCGCTCGGCTATGGTATGGATGATCAAACCTCTTCCGTCAAAGTGCCACAAGGTTGCAGCCTCACGGTGTATAGCCACGAAGGGCTAGACGGGCGCAGCCGTGTTTTCCAAGAAGGCGATTATAACTTTGTGGGGGAAATGTGGGATGACCGCATCTCTTCCGCCCAATGTGCTTGCCGCTGAATTGTTTGGTCTCTCCCTTTAGCTTGATTACTGCGTATGCGGTAATCGGGCTTTTTATGCTTTACGCTATTCCTGACTTGGGTGGTGTGGCTATACTGTAGCGCATTTACCCAACCGTCTCTAAATTTAAGGAGTTGTAACCATGCAGCCATTCATGCAAGCGATGACATTTCGTCATGCCTGTAAGAAATTTGACCCGCAACGTACCATTAGCGCGGAAGATTTCCAGCAAATTCTGGAATTTGGGCGTTTATCACCGTCTTCTTTTGGTATGGAACATTGGCGTTTTGTCGTGGTGCAAACCCCTGCAATGCGGGAAAAATTGCGCGAAGCCTGCTGGGGGCAAGCACAAATTACGGATAGCAGCCATGTGGTCGTGATTTTGGCGAAAACGGCAGCGGTTGAGCCGTACAGTGATTACGTCAAAAGCCTGTTTGCCCGTCGTGGTTTGCCAGCGGAAGCGGAGCAGGCGTATTTGGCGCGTTATGCCGCACACAATGAACATGAAGTGCGCCCGTATATGAATACGTTTGCGTGGAGTTCCAAGCAATGCTACATCGCACTGGCGAATATGATGACGGGCGCGGCAAGTTTGGGCATTGATTCCTGCCCGATTGAAGGTTTTTCTAAAACAGGTGTGGAAGCGTTATTGGGCGTTGACACCGCACAATACGGTGCAGCGGTAGTGGTAGCGTTTGGCTACCGTGCAGGCGAACAAACCACTTGCTTACGTCAACCGCTGGATGTACTGGTTGACTATTGTTAATGCTATTGCAGGTGTTTCCGTAGGGTTATCTCGGCTAAGTAACAAGCAGTTTGTTACCATAATGTTTCAGCCTTGAAAGCATAAGGAAGCTCACAGCAATGAAATGCCCTACTTGTAAAACAGTTGATTTAGTGATGTCTGAACGCCACGGTATTGAGATTGACTACTGCCCTCAATGCCGTGGGGTTTGGTTAGATCGGGGGGAATTGGACAAAATCATCGAGCGCGCCACCGCAGCACCTGCTGCTTACACGCCGCCGCCACCGCCACAACCCGTGCATCAGCAGCCTGTTTACAACAATGCCCCAAGCCATTACCCCAGTAGTCAAGCGCATCCTAGCCAACAGCATTACCCCAGTCACGGTGACAAACATTATTACGGTCATCATAAAAAGCGTGAAAGTTTTTGGGGCGAATTGTTCGACTTTGACTAATGCGTTTGGTCGAGAAGCTGCGTGGGATCAACCACGCAGTTTCTGCGGGGAATTAACCGCGAAAAGTATCACATTGACGTAAATCGCCCGTTTGATAGCCGCGTTGAAACCAGTCCATGCGTTGCCGCGATGTACCGTGGGTAAATGAATCGGGGTTAACGTGTTGCCCCGCCATTTTTTGCAAGCGGTCATCGCCGATGGAAGCCGCAGCGGTAATCGCTTCTTCCATATCCCCTTGTTCCAGCATATTAAGATTCTTTTGCGAGAAATGCGCCCAAATGCCTGCGTAACAATCAGCCTGCAATTCCAATTTCACCGATAATGCATTGCCCTCCCGTTCGCTCATGCGTGATTGCATCGCGGTGACTTTATCCGTAATGCCTAACAAGTTTTGTACGTGATGCCCGATTTCATGCCCTAATACGTAGGCTTGGGCAAAGTCGCCGGGTGCGCCTAACGATTTCAGTTCATTGTAAAACCCAAGGTCAATGTAAACCTTTTGGTCGCCGGGGCAGTAAAACGGTCCAGTTGCTGCGGTGGAATAACCACAGGCAGTGTCGATTTGATCTTGAAATAGCACTAATTTCGGTTCGACATAGCGGCTGCCAAGGCGTTGGAAAATCGGATTCCAGACATCTTCGGTTGTTGCGAGAACTTTTGATACGAATTCGCGCCCTTCATCGTTAATCCCTGTACCTACGGTTGCGTTAGGTGAACTGCCGCCAACACTGCCTAAAATGGTATTAGCCCCGCCAATTAACCCTAGCAGTTGAATGGGGTTTGCCCCCATGAACCAGCCGATTAAGACAATAGCAGCAGTGCCAACAAAGCCAATGCGTAAACCGCCACCTCCACCGCCGCCGCTGTTACTGCCACCACCGCGTAAATCTTCCACATTGCTGCTTTCTCTGCCCGTTTTCCAACGCATGGTCGCTCTCCGTATTGTCTGGGTTGGGATATGGAACTATTTCACAGAACTACAACTAAATGAGGCGTATATGTCAACTTCTAAATAGTTGAAACGTTTTTAAGAGGGAGTCCCCGGTCTATAGCTGGGCAGGCTTGGTGTGAATATGATTAAAACTGCGGCACTGATGGCGGGTCATGATGACCAGTTGGAACAGAATACGCAAAGGGAGCGGAATCTGGCAGCGACTGCGAGGATGAACAATTTCCTACGGGAAGTGGAACATCGGGCATTCGTAATTGCGCGTTTAGCGACCCAAGATGAAGAGGAATCGCTAGACATTGTGCAGGATGCAATGTTTAAACTGGTGCAAAAGTATTCGTCTCATCCCGAAACGGAATGGGGTGCGCTTTTTCACACCATTTTGCACAGTCGCATTAATGACTGGCATCGGCGGCAAAAAGTGCGTAACCGTTGGCGTGTATTCTTTTTCTCACACGATGATGAGGAAGATGAGGGGCTAAAGCCGGAAGATCAGATCGCACAAACGCAATTCCTTGAGCCAGATCATCAGCTTTTGCACGCGGAAATGAGCGAAATCCTGCTTGCCGCGATTGGGCAACTGCCGTTACGCCAACAGCAGGCACTGTTGTTGCGTGCATGGGAAGGTTACGATATTGCAGAAACAGCTACAATAATGAAATGTTCCGAGGGAAGTGTAAAAACACACTATTCCCGCGCCATCCACAGTTTACGCGAAAAACTGGGAGATTATTAATTATGAAAAATTTGACAGAGCAAGCATTAGTTGAAGCGGTCAAACAGGGGTTGGATCATTCTGTCAGCGGGTTGGATTTTCAGACACGCGAAAAATTGCGTCAGGCGCGGTTGCGAGCTTTGGCGCAAAAAAACCGTCCGTCAGCATTGTTTGCATTTCCGTCGTTTACTCCCAGCTTTGCAATGGCAGCTCTTGTCACACTGACAACGACGCTTTGGGTTTTGCCTACAGCGACTGATTCATTAACACCTGAAACACCCGTGGCATTATTGCCGGATGCGGGTTTGCCTGTTGCAGAAGCGATTAACAATGCTAGCCCTGTCAGTGTGATAGATGTATTAATGTCAAACGAAGACATGGATTTCCTCAAAAATCTGGAAATGTACGAATGGATGGATGCCGAATACGGCTAACAACAAAGTAGGTGGGTTATGCAAAGGAATGGAGTCCGCATCAGTTGTTTGCTTGGGGCTGTGGCATTGCTGTGTTGGATAATGCCTGTTGCGGCAGGCGAATCAGCCGATGAAATTATGACGATGTTGTCATGGTGGGATGAATACGGTAGCTATTGGGACGAAGCCAAGGATTTGATGGATTTTGCCACCGAAGAACCTCAATTTACGCTGGCAGAAAATACCGTGGAGACTTCGGAATGAAAACCAGCAATGCCAGCCGCCATCTATTTCCCTTAGTGGGGGCGGCTGTTCTCATTATGAGTAGTCAGGTCATGGCGGATACGGTGAAATGGTCGGAATTAACACCCAGCGAGCAAAATGTGTTGCAGCCATTTGCAGGTGAGTGGGATAGTTTTCCTGAAGCACGCCAGAAAACCCTACGGCGTTGGGCGGCTATTTCTCCTGAAGAACGCGAACGTATAAAACAACGCTACACCCAATGGAAGCAGCTTGATTCTAATCAGCAAAAAGCCATTGGTGAGCAATTACAACGTTATAAAGCCATGTCACCTGATAAGCGGGCGCGAATCCAAGCGTGGCATAAATGGGTAAAAACATTACCACAAGCTGAGCAGGATAAATTGGTGCAAGTGTGGTCGTCATTGAGCAATGCACAACGTAAGGCTTACTTACAGGACTTGCGGCAGCGTTACGGTGGTAAATAATTGTACATTTTATGACGCGTATTAGCCGTTATTTAAGTTTCTCGTTAAGTTTACGTTAAGGTCTTTTCGTTGTCGTGCTTTTGTGCTAACGTGCACACCATAATAATGATTGAGTGTCAACTTGGGGATACAGAGCAAAAAACCACCTTTTGCAGGCGGTGTTTGAGGGGGCGTATAACGCCCGGAGAGACAATCCCGTATAACAAAGGAGTCTAAACGATGCCAAGACCACAGACTCATGCACGCGACAAGGACAATGCTTTTGTTGCGTTTGAAGCCACCGAAGAGGATGATCTGTGCGCCCTAGAAGACGATGATGTGGGCGATATTGCTGAAAATGATACGGATGAAGTCAGTGCCTTAAGTGCTAACTTATCTGTTAATGCGTATGAGATGGATGCCACGCAAATGTACTTGCGTGAAATTGAATTTTCATCCTTACTGACCCCAGAGGAAGAGGTTTATTACGGTCGGCTTGCTCGCGACGGTAATGAATTGGGGCGTAAGAAAATGATTACCTGTAATTTACGTTTGGTAGTCAAAATTGCACGTCGCTACATGGGACGTGGTTTGCCGCTGCCAGATTTAATCGAAGAAGGTAATTTGGGCTTAATTCATGCGGTAGAAAAGTTTGATCCTGAGCGTGGTTTCCGTTTTTCAACCTATGCGACATGGTGGATTCGCCAAAACATTGAGCGTGCGTTGATGAATCAAACCCGCACCATTCGTTTGCCGATTCACGTTAATAAAGAGTTGAATGCTTACTTGCGTAAAGTGCGCGAAATGACCCAAAAGTTGGGTTATGAGCCATCCGTGCAAGAAGTTGCGGTGGCAATGGATAAACCCGTGGAATCTTTGCGTAAGTTATTGGATTTCAACGAGCGGATTACTTCATTAGATACGCCCGTGGGTAAAGACGGTGATAGCCCATTAGTTGATTTTGTAAGTAACGAATCAGACGATGAGCCAGCCAGCAAATTGGAAGATGAAGACATTACCCAATCGGTTGATAACTGGTTAGAGCAATTAGAGTTCAAACAAAAAGAAGTCATCGTGCGCCGTTTTGGTTTGCATGGGCATGAACGCGCTACTTTAGAGCAAGTGGGCGAAGCCTTGGGCTTAACCCGTGAGCGTGTGCGTCAGATTCAAATGGACGCACTCAAGCGTCTGCGCCGTATCCTCGAAAACAAAGGTCTGTCAGGTGAAAGCCTGTTAGGTTTTTCCTAATTCCAGCGCGATTAGCCGAGAAGAAACGCCGCAGCAATGCGGCGATTTTCTGTGAGCAATAAGTTATAGGTTCGACAGACGGCATCATTCGTCATAATTTCAAAACCAATGCCGTGTTGAACAAGCGTGCGCCACGTTTCATGTGCGGGGAATTGCTGCGTTGTACCACAACCAAGCAGAATTACTTCCAGATGCATGGCAAGTAATGGGGTTAAATGGACGGGTTGTAATTCCTGAATGGTGCGCGGTTGCCAGTCTTTTAGCAGGGTTTGTGGGGTAATGATGAAACTTTGCTGCAACTTCTCTTGGTTTACCCCTACCCAACCCGTATCGTAGCCCGTTATTTGATAACGTGCGTCGCTGATTTCTTCGGTAAATTTCATTTATGACTCCTGAGCTTGTTCTGTAATTGACAGCCTGCATGGTGGATTGTAATGTGGCTGGCTTACATTGGCCCCAGCGATTGGGTCGCTTTCTTCGAGGACAAAGAACCGTGCAGGACAATTTTCAAAGAATAGACCGACTTCCGACGTATGTTTTCAAAATCACAGATGCACTAAAACGGGAAGCGCGTGCTAAAGGTGAAGACATTATCGATTTTGGAATGGGGAATCCAGACCAGCCGACACCGAAACACATTGTAGACAAATTGGTGGAAGCGGCACAACGGGAAGATACGCACCGTTATTCCATGTCTCGCGGTATTCCTCGTCTGCGTAAGGCGATTGCCAATTGGTATAAGCGCAAGTTTGAAGTTGATATTGACCCTGAAACCGAAGCGATTGTTACCATCGGCTCGAAAGAAGGTTTAGCGCATTTAGCGTTGGCAACCTTGAGCCGTGGCGATACCGTGCTTGTTCCCAACCCGGCTTACCCGATTCACCCGTATGGCAGCATTATTGCGGATGCGGATATTCGCCACGTACCGTTGGTGGAAGGCAAAGATTTCTTCGCGGAATTAGAAGCAGCCATTAAAAACTCGTGGCCCAAGCCCAAAATGCTCATTATCAATTTCCCCGGCAACCCGACAGGGCAATGCGTGGAATTGGATTTCTTTGAGCGTGTCATTCAAGTGGCAAAAGAACACGATGTTTGGGTCATTCATGACATTGCTTACGGTGAAATTTGCTTCGACGGTTACAAAGCTCCATCCATTCTGCAAGTACCGGGTGCGAAAGACATCGCTGTGGAATTCTATTCACTATCAAAAACTTACAATATGCCGGGTTGGCGTGTCGGTTTTATGTGCGGTAATCCAACTTTGGTGAAAGCCTTGGAACGCATTAAATCGTACTTGGATTATGGCATGTTTGCCCCCATTCAAATCGCAGCGATTGCGGCATTGGATGGACCACAAGATTGTGTGGATGAAATCCGTAGTATGTACGAAAGCCGCCGTAACGTGTTGTGCGATGGCTTGAACGCCGCAGGTTGGCACGTTGAACGCCCCAAAGCCAGTATGTTCGTGTGGGCAAAAATCCCTGAACAATACGCAGTAATGGGTTCATTGGAATTTGCGAAGAAATTATTGGCCGATGCCAAAGTTGCAGTATCGCCGGGGATTGGTTTCGGTGAATACGGCGATGATCATGTGCGTTTTAGCTTGATCGAAAACGAACACCGTACTCGTCAAGCGATTCGTAATATCAAACAAATGTTCCGTAAAGATCAAGGTTTAAAGGAGTGAGCATGGAACCTGTCAAAGTCGGTCTGTTAGGACTTGGGACTGTCGGTGGCGGTACAGCAACCGTTTTGAAACGTAACGCGGAAGAAATCGCCCGTCGTGCTGGTCGCGGTATCGTGATTGATTACGCCGCAAACCTTGACCTGAACCGTGCAGCGGAATTGGGTTTGAGTGATGTGCGTTTGACAGAAAATGCTTTTGATGTGGTCAATGACCCCGATATTCAAATCGTGGTGGAATTAATCGGTGGTTATACGGTTGCTTACGATTTAGTCATGCAAGCGATTCGGAGTGGTAAACACGTTGTTACCGCGAATAAAGCCCTGATTGCAATGCATGGCAATGAAATTTTTGCTGCTGCGCAAGCCAAAGGTGTCATGGTGGCGTTTGAAGCAGCAGTTGCAGGCGGTATCCCCGTCATTAAAGCTGTGCGTGAAGGTTTGGCAGCAAACCGCATTGAATGGTTGGCAGGGATTATTAACGGCACGAGCAACTTCATTCTCACCGAAATGCGTGACAAAGGGCGTGATTTCGCAGACGTATTAGCGGAAGCGCAAGCCTTGGGTTATGCGGAAGCAGACCCTACGTTTGACATTGAAGGAGTCGATGCGGCGCATAAATTGACGATTTTATCCTCGATTGCGTTTGGGATTCCGTTGCAATTCCGTCAAACCTACATCGAAGGTATTTCCAAAATTACGGCTGAGGATGTTACCTACGCTACCGAATTGGGCTACCGGATTAAATTGCTAGGGATTGCTCGCCGCACAGAAAAAGGCATTGAACAGCGCGTACACCCGTCCATGATTCCACACCGCCGTTTGATTGCGAACGTGGATGGAGTCATGAATGCGGTATTGGTGAAAGGCGATGCTGTTGGTGCAACGCTTTACTACGGTGCAGGGGCTGGTTCAGAACCTACCGCATCCGCAGTGATTGCGGACTTGGTGGATATTACCCGCGCCTTGACTTCCGACCCTGAAAACCGCGTACCGCATTTGGCATTCCAACCGTCGACTTTAGCGGACACGGCAATCCTGCCGATTGAAGAGGTGGAAACCGCGTTCTACCTGCGCATGTGTGCGATTGACCGCCCCGGTGTGTTGGCTGATGTTACCCGTATTTTGGGTGATCGCCAGATTAGTATCGAAGCCTTTATCCAAAAAGAGCCAAAAAGCGGCGAAAACAAGGTCGATATTATTATGCTGACCCAGCGGGTACGCGAAGGCAATATGAACGAAGCGATTGCGGCTATTGAAGCACTGGATAGTATTTGCAGCAATGTAACCCGCATTCGTGTTGAGAGTTTGGGCTAATTAACCATGAAATATATTTCAACCCGTGGGCAATCGCCCACGCAATCGTTTAGTGAAATCCTGTTAGGTGGTTTAGCACCTGATGGAGGCTTGTATTTGCCAGAAACCTACCCGCAATTAGGTGATGCGAATTTAAGCGCGATGCGTGGTATGAACTACCGCGAACTGGCATTTGCAGTATTGTCGTATTTTATTACCGACATTCCAGCGGCTGATCTGCAAGCGATTATCGACAAAACCTACACCGCTGAGGTGTATTGCAATGTGCGCGATGGTGAAAATGCGGAAGATATTACCCCGCTGCACACCTTAGAGCCGAACTTGCATTTATTATGCTTGTCGAATGGTCCGACCATTGCGTTTAAAGACATGGCGATGCAGTTGTTGGGTAATCTATTCGAGTATGTACTGGCAAAAGCGGGGCAGGGCATTAATATTTTGGGGGCGACTTCCGGTGACACGGGTTCGTCGGCGGAATACGC
>CAZJDN010000022.1:6114-21954 GCA_964544775.1 uncultured Thiothrix sp. | reverse complement strand
GAAGCCAAACGGCGCGGCTTGAAAGTATTCGATGCCACTTGCCCACTCGTTACCAAAGTCCACATGGAAGTGCTGCGTTACAGCCGTGAAGGGCGCGAAACCATTCTAATCGGGCACAAAAATCACCCCGAAGTCGAAGGCACAATGGGGCAATACGACACGCACAATGGCGGGGCGATTTACCGCGTCGATTCGCCGCAAGAAGTCGCCGAATTACAGGTGCAAAACCCTGACAAACTCGCCTTCGTTACGCAAACCACGTTGTCGGTAGATGATGCGTCGATTGTGATTGATGCCTTGCGGACTAAATACCCCGCGATTATGGGACCGAAGAAAGACGATATTTGTTACGCCACGCAAAATCGCCAAGACGCTTTGAAAAAACTCGCGGATGAAAGCGATTTGGTACTGGTGGTCGGTTCACCAAACAGTTCCAATTCCAACCGTTTGCGCGAAATCGCCGAAAAGCGCGGCACGCCAGCGTACTTGATCGACGGTGCGGAAGACATTCGCCCCGAATGGTTAATCGGCAAACAACGCATTGGGGTAACAGCGGGGGCATCCGCGCCTGAAGTGTTGGTGGAAGGGGTGATTTCCTACCTCCAAGCACACGGGTCAGTTGTGAAAGTGCAAGATTCGGGTATTAGCGAAAACGTTTCGTTCGTATTACCTAAGGAATTACGCCGCAGCTAACTTTTAACACCCACCGTAAGTCGCCCCGTATTGGCAAGAGCTAATACGCCCAGTACGGGCAGCAACGGTAATGTCGTATTTGGCGGTGCCGTTAACTTTCAGGGTTAGTTTGCCATTGTCGGTTGCGTTACCATTGGGGGTATAGGTGACATGGCGTGTATCAGAAAAATTGCTTTCAATGGTAATGTTGTTCGCACTGGGCATTGCATCTTGCAAAATATTTTCGGCGGCATCGTTTGTACCATTACCATCTAAATCGCAGGTATTACCTGTGTCGACGACTCCATCAGCATCGCAATCGGTGAAAATAATCCAACCACTCTCGAAACTGCCGCTGGCATTACAATCGCTACCCGTGCTATTACGCACACACAGCGTGACATCGTAACGGCTTTTGACCGCTTCACCACGGGCATAGTTGAGGGCGGAAACGATTTGATTGTTCAATGCAGTTAGGCGGTTTTTTTCCACCATTGCATTGAGGGAAGGGGTTGCGTAGGCGGCGATAATGGCAATGACGCATAAGGTAATGAGCAGCTCAATTAGCGTCACGCCGTGCTGTTTTGTTTTCATGATGCTTTCCTTGAGCGAGCTATTATTTTTAGATTCAGGAAAGGGGAAGGCATCCATGCCATGCACGTTCTTCCTTGAGACCAACAGTATACAAAAGCTAGGCAACACTGCTGCGGCTGTCGGGATAAGCGGTTGCCCACGCCAGACCAACTAACATTTATGACAGCAGTGGCTTTTACTTACGCCAGAATGCAGGGGTGAGCAAGACTAACACCGTCATGAGTTCCAACCGCCCCATAACCATACACAGTGACAACCACCATTTGCCAAAGTCACTTAATGGGGCGAAATTCGAGGCAACTTTCCCCAAACCTAACCCCATGTTGTTGATGGTCGCGGCTACGGCTGAAAAAGCGGTAACTTGGTCTTCACCATCTGCCATTAGCCCTAACATGAAAATCATGTAAATCGAGACGTAAATAAAAAAGAACCCCCACACGCCTTTAACCACGCTTTCCTCGACGACTTGTGAGCTGATTTTAATCGGGATATGAGCGCGGGGATGTACCAGCAAATTGACTTCACGAATCGCTTGTTTAATCAGCAGCAAGACTCGAATGTCTTTCATCCCGCCGCCCGTAGAGCCAGCACAGCCGCCAATAATACTCAGCATGGTAATCATCACGGGTAAGAAAATCGGCCAGGCGGAATGGTCGCCCAAAAACACACCTGTGCAAGTCATGACTGAGGAAACGTGTACCGCTGCGTAGCGCAGGGCTTGCAATAGCGAAGGATACGTGCCGAACCCGTACAAAATAAGCGCGGTGAGCGAGATAGCCGTTGCCATGACAAGGGTGTAAAAGCGAAATTCGGAATCTTCCAAATACACCTGCAAGCTATTAGTGCGCCACGCCATGAAGTGCAGCCCAAAGTTTGCCCCCGCCAAAAACATGAAAACAACCGCCACCGCATCAATGGCAGGGTTGTCGAAATACGCAAGGCTGGAATCGTGGTTAGAAAACCCTCCCGTGCCTAATACTGAAAAGCTATGCCCCACTGCGTCAAACCAATCCATTCCCGCGATGCGGAAGGCAACGGCGCACGCAATCGTTAATGCCAAATAGGTGTACCACAGCAGTTTGGCCGTTTCGGCAATGCGCGGTTCGAGTTTGGAATCTTTGACCGGACCGGGAGCTTCCGCCTTATAGATTTGCATCCCACCCACGCCTAACATGGGCAAAATAGCGACAGCCAAAACGATAATCCCCATCCCGCCTAGCCAGTGTAATTCCATGCGCCAAAATAAAATGGAACGCGGAAAGCTGTCCAAACCAATGTAAACCGTCGCGCCCGTGGTGGTTAAGCCGGAAACCGTTTCAAAAACCGCATCGGTAAAACTGGAACTTACCGCTTCGGAAAACACAAAAGGCAGCGCACCCGCCAGCCCCAGCACTACCCAAAACAGCGTAACAATCAGAAAGCCTTCGCGGGTACGCAACACCGCCCTCGCTCGCCGCACGGGTAGCCAAATTGCCGCCCCTGTGCCAAATACCAAGGCTTCTGTCCACCAAAACGGTGATAGCGTAGGGTCATGCATCAGCCACCCAACCATAATCGGCGGTAACATGGTGAAGCTGAAAAGCATCAGCAACAAACCTAAGATACGCAGGATGACTTTATATTGCATAGTTAGAAGTACTGAACCCCGACTTGGAAAAGTTTTTCCACCGCAGGCACATAGCGTTTATCAGAAACGAACACAATCAGGTGATCGTTGGCTTCAATCAGCAAATCAGGGGCAGTCATGAGTGGCTCATTATTACGCACCAACGCGCAAATGCTGGTTCCGGGAGGTAAATGCACTTCAGACAAGCGTCGACCCACGACCCGCGAGGTTTTGTAATCGCCGTGTGCAATGATTTCCACCGCTTCCGCTGAGCCGCGCCGCAAAGCATGGACAGCCACAATATCACCACGTCGAATGTGCGCGAGTAATTTACCAATCGTGATTTGTTGCGGGGAAATGGCAATGTCGATATTGCTTTCCACCAAATCGACGTAACTGGGGCGGTTAATCAAGCACATGACGCGCCGTGCTTTTAAGCGTTTTGCCAACATGGAGGATAAAATATTGGCTTCATCGTCATTGGTAATGGCAATGAAAACGTCGGTGTTTTCAATGCTTTCTTCGGTAAGCAGGTCTTCATCAGCGGCATCGCCTTCCAGCACAATCGCTTTGTCTAAGCGTTCGGCGAGTTTGGCGGCGCGGTCGGTATCTTTCTCAATGATTTTGACTTGGTAACGCGCTTCCTCCAGTAAGCGTGCTAGACGGTTGCCGATATTCCCCCCGCCTGCAAGGATAATGCGCTTGTAAGGCTTATCCATTTTACGCAATTCACTGATAATGGCGCGAATGTGTTTGGGGCTGGCAATAAAAAACAGTTCGTCGTCGGTTTCGACTACCGTGTTGTCTGTCACCGGAATGGATTTGCCTTTGCGGAAAATCGCTGCTACTTGCGCTTTTAAACCCGGCATGTGTTCGCGCATTTCACGCAATTGATGCCCTACCATTGGCCCATCGTGCAGGGCTTTCACACACACCATTTGCAGCAAGCCATCGGCGAAGTTCAGCACTTGTAACGCGCCGGGGTGTGAAATCAGGCGAAAAATGTATTCCGTCACCAATTGTTCGGGGCTAATCAGGACATTGATGGGGACTGCATCGGCAGTGAACAGTTCTTTGCGATCCAAGTAATGCGAGGAACGAATCCGCGCAATTTTGGTGGGGGTACGGTACAAGGTATGCGCAACCTGACAGGCGATCATATTGATTTCGTCACTGTTGGTCACGGCAATCAGCATGTCGGCATCTTCAATGCCAGCGCGTTCGAGGACACGCGGGTAAGAGGCTTGCCCCACTTCCACCCGCACGTCGAGTTTTTCGCGTAAATCCCGCAAGGCGGCGGCATTGGTGTCAATGATGGTGACATCGTTATCTTCGTGTTCGAGGGCTTCGGCAACCGAACGCCCTACTTGTCCCGCACCGAGAATCAGGATTTTCATGTGGTTTGCTTAACGCCCAAATTTTTTCGGATCAACATTGAGGGAACGCATTTTACGGTAGAGGTGAGTGCGTTCCATTTTGACCTGATCAGCGAGTTTACTGACGTTACCATCGGCTTGTTTCAACTGGTAAATCAGGTAATCGTGCTCAAATTGCTCACGCGCTTGGCGTAACGGTAATTCGTACAGGCTTTCGGGGATTGCGCCAATGCTTTCGGCGAAAACGGGGATGCGTTTACCCACCGAATCTTCCGCTTCTTCTAGCGAAACTTCGGTTTCTGTACCCAAAATCAATAAGCGTTGCACCAAATTACGCAATTCGCGGATATTGCCCGGCCACAGGTGATTGCGTAAAAAGTTTTGCGCAGGCAGGGAAATGTGCCGATAAGGTAAGCCGTCTTGCGCGGTTGAGGCATCGACGTAATGGTTGAGTAATTCCGGTACGTCTTCGGGGTGTTCACGCAGCGGCGGTAGGACGAGTGGTACAACGTTGAGCAGGTAATACAATTCCTCGTTAAATTTACCGCCGATAACATCGTCTTGCAAATCGTGGGTGGAAGAAGCCATCAGAGCCATGTCGAGATCGACCCATTCGTGCCCACCTGTCCGCATGAAACGGTTTTCTTTCAACGCATTGAGTAAGCGCACTTGGGTTTCGCTGTCTAGCTCGAAGATTTCCGCTAAATACAGTACCCCACCGTTGGCTTCATCCAATAAACCGTGTTGGATTTTGCCGCTGTCTTCTGCCCCAAACAGCAGTTTGCCGATTAAATTGCCGGAATTATTTCCGCTGGATAAAGCTGCACGCACAAATGGGCGGTCTTTCCGCGCCCCGCGTGAATGGATGTAACGCGCAAAGGTTTCTTTGCCCACGCCCGGTTCGCCGTACAGTAAGACGCGGGTATCGTGTTGCGCAATGCGTTTAGCTTGTTCGCGCAGGCGTTGCATGATGTGACTTGAGCCTACGGGATCGGGCGTGCCGACAACTTGCTTGCGTAAGCCACGGTTTTCTTGTTCTAGCTGGCTGGTGCGCAGGGCATTGCTAATGGTGAGGAGCATTTTTGCCATTGACAGCGGTTTTTCAATGAAATCGTAAGCACCGAGTTTGGTGGCTTCCACCGCCGTTTCTATCGTACCGTGCCCTGACATCATAATCACAGGGCAACATAAGTTGTCGCTTTCACGCCATTCTTTTAGCAGGGAAATACCGTCTTGCCCCGGCATCCAAATGTCCAGCAGGATGAGGTCGGGTTTGCGGCTGCGGTGTAAATCGCGGGCGCGGGCGGCGTTTTCCGCTGTTACGACTTTATAGCCTTCGTCTTCCAGAATTTCGCTGACCAATTGGCGAATATCTGGTTCGTCATCCACTACCATGATGTATTGTGCGGTCATTATCCCTGCTCCTTTATCCTTAATTTAGCGGGAAGCGTATGCCTAGCATAGCACCTCCCGTTTCGTGGTTACGCGCGGTCAGATGTCCGGCGTGTTCCTCCACTATTTTCTTTACAATGGCTAAACCCAAGCCAGTTCCTTTGTGCTTGGTGGTAACGTATGGCTCAAACAAGCGCGGTAGTAATTCCGCCGGAATGCCCGGGCCATTATCACGCACGTTTAAGGCAACTTGTTCGCTGCTGTGGAGGTATTCCGTGCTGACGGTAATCATTGCATTGGCAACGTGATTTTCTTCCAAGGCTTCTAGCGCGTTTTTAATCAGATTGACCAGTAATTGCCGAATCCGGTTTATATCCAATTTTAACGGCGGTAATTCCTCCGCTAACTGCAATTGAATGGCAACTTTTGCGTCATTTACGCGGTATAACTCGCTAACTTCTTGCACTAAGGCATTCAGTTCCACCCGTTGTAAATGCAAGCTGGGGGCGCGGGCGTATTCACTGAATGCATTGACCATTAATTTCAAGTTATCCACTTGTTGAATAATAGTATTGGTCATGCGTTTTAGGAAGTTGGCAGAATCTTCGCCGAGTTCACCGCTGAGTTTGCGGACTAAACGTTCAGCAGACAATTGAATGGGGGTTAGCGGGTTTTTGATTTCATGGGCTAAACGCCGTGCCACTTCACTCCATGCTGCATCGTGTTCGGCTTGGATCAAATCAGTAACATCGTCGAAAACCAACACCGAGCCGCGTTTTTCCGTGGCATCAATCGGTAACGGCGCACCTCGGCAAACCAGCAATTGCCGTCCGCGTTCGGTGCTTAGGGTAATTTCCGATTGCCACTCGCTTTGCAGAGCCAGTTTCGGTTGCACGATTTCAAGGAATGGTTCTAAACCTGCGCATTGAGCAAAAACATCTTGCAAGCGATTTCCTGCCTGCGTTTCCAACTGCGGTTGGCGCAAAATGCTGCTGGCGGCGGAATTAATCCGGCGGATTACGCCCGTTTCATCCAACGTGATGACTCCAGATGATAAATGTTCCAAGACGACGTGCAGGTAATCGTGTTCCTGCTGTAATTGGCGACGCGCTTGTTCGCGCCCGTGTTGCGCATCGGAGAGGCGTTTGGTCATGGTATTAAACGAACGCGCCAATAAGCTGAAATCGTCTTTTTCCGAAACGGGGAGTTTTTTCTGTAAATCCCCGGCAGCGACGGCTAATGTACCTTCGACCAAAGTGCGCACAGGCTGGGTTAAACGGCGCGAAAACACAAACGCTGCCCACAAGGCAAATAATACCGTCAGCACCATAATGACCAAAATCATTAAGCGGAACGCATTCTTAATCGCATTGCGTTGAAAGTTCAGCAATTTGTATTCATTGCGTGCGGCATTCACGCTTTCGGATAAGTTCTGTTCGCGTTCTGAAATGGGGAATAAGGCGGTTAAAATACCTTCTTCCTTATTGTCTGCACCGTATTGCACGCGAATGGCGACCCGCGAAAATAAGGTTTTATTGCTGGCGGGTTCGAGTTTGTAATAGTAATCGCGCAGTTTCAGGGTTTGAAACAGGCTGCGATCCGGTAGGCGTGGAATTAGGGTTGTATTATCCGCAATAGCAGAAGCCAGCATATTCTGCGAATCGTCCAGCAAAATAACTTCCTGTGCGCCAATTTGCAGGAATTGATCCAGTAACGGGGCAATCTCAGCGCGTTCCATGCCATTGACCGCGAGTTTCAGGCGTTCCAATTCCATTAAATGCTGGCGGTTGCGGGTTGCCAGCGCGATTTCGCTTAAATCCAAGGAATCGTCTAAAGCCCGTTCCACAGGCACAGAAAACCAGCGGTCAATCCGATCACCAATCAGGTTAATGGCGAACAACGACACAATCAAAACGGGCAACAAACTGATCAGCAAGAACCCGGTCATCAAACGTAAGGTAAAACGTGAGCCTGCTTGATGCGTGCGCCATTGGTAAAAAACGCGCACCAAATTCCCCAAAATAACCAGACTCAGTAACAGTAAAATAATCAGGCTCAAGTACAACGGCCAATTGCCGTAGCGTTCAGCGTGTTCTGGGCTGAGGGTTGCCATATTCAGCAGTGACAAAGCGATTGTCAGCAGCATAAAAATCAGCGAAATAGGCAACCATTGCCACAAACGTTTAGTTACGGTATCGGCCACATGACTCCTTCACTTTCGAGCGCGTAACGGTCAGAAAACAGGGCTTGTATTTTCAGCGGTAAATACAGGCTTTTGGGGGTAAGTTTCGCGGTAGCAAAAATCGCCGCATCACTGTGATAAGCCGAATCGGGTAAGGCAGGTAAGGTGTAATCTTCCAGCTTACCCATTTGTTCCAAGGCGGCAATTAAGGTGGGGAAGTTCCACGTCTCGTTGGTATCTTGCCGCACCACTTGGTATTGTTTGCTCAGGGAATGGTAAGTGAGTTCGGTTTTCACGCTACTGAGCCGCTTTTGCGAGTTTAGCCACCAGCTATTGTGCCACTCGATGGTGAAGCTCAGTTCATTTTCCAAGGTCATGCCATTGAGTAAGCCTTCGCGCAGGTAGTCGCTTAATTGGTAGGTTAAGCGAATATCGCTGACGAGGGTTTGTGGTGTGTCGCCAGTGTGAATAGCAAATTCCTGAAAGCTAATCCCCGTATCTTCCGCAGATACGGTGTTTAACCACAGCCCAAGGAGTAAGGCGGCGCAAGGTGTGAGCAGTCGATGCCAATTGCGTTGTACCACGGTCATTGTTTCCCGCTTTGCTTTTGCAGCAGAGCATAGTAAAACCCATCCATGCCTGCATTCCCCGGCAGGATTTGTCGCCCAAAAGGCAAGGCATGTCCCCAAGCATCCTCGATGGGTAAATGCACTGCGTCGTGTTGTTCCGCCATAAAGCGAGCGATTTGCTGGCTGTTTTCTTCCGGCAAAATGGAACAGGTGGCATACAGCAATAAACCGCCTTCTTGCAATGTTTGCCACAAGCTGCGCAATAACCGCGCTTGTTCGTGTTGTAATGCGGCAATGTCCGTGTCACGGCGTAATACTTTGATGTCAGGATGGCGACGAATAACCCCCGTCGCAGAACACGGCGCGTCGAGCAAAATGCGCTCAAACGGTTTGCCATCCCACCAGCTTGTAACATCACCTGCATCGGCTGCGACCAGTTGGGCAGGCAATTGCAAGCGATGTAAATTTTCCGCCACGCGCTGCAACCGATTCGCACTGCTATCCAATGCGGTCAGTTGCAAATCGGGGGTGTGTTCGAGTAAATGCCCCGTTTTCCCCCCCGGTGCAGCGCACGCATCCAATACCCGCATGTTCGGTTGGCAGTCCAGCAAAAACGCGGCTAATTGCGCGGCTGCGTCTTGTACCGAAACAGCTCCGTGGGCAAAGTCTGGTAACTGTTCGACATTCGCCGCTTTGTGGAGTTGCAATGCACTTGGCACTGCCGCGATGGTATCTGCGTCGAATTCCGCCGCCTGTAATTGTTGCAAGTAAGCGGCAGTCGTCGCTTTTCGCGCATTCACCCGCAAGGTCATGGGGGCGTGGGTATTGCTGGCTTGTACAATGCTTTCCCAATCGTTTACCCACGCAGTTTGCAAACGTTGTAACAGCCAAGCGGGGAAGGCGTAACGCGCCGTTGCTTGTTGATCTGCTTGGGCTAACAGACTGTCGCGTTCGCGTAAAAACCGCCGTAATACGCCATTTACCAGCTTTTCTGCCCATTGTTTGCGTAATTTTTTTACCGCTTTGACGGTTTCATTCACCGCCGCATGATCGGGAGTACGTTGGTAAATAAGCTGATACAAACCCACGCGCAGTAAGCATTCCACGTCTTTGTCTGCGGCTTTCAGCGGTTTGCTGACCAATTGCGCCAAAATCGCGCTTAAACGTTCGTGCCAACGCAATGCGCCAAAACAAATATCACGCAACAAGGCTTGTTCGGTTGCGGGAACGGCTTGCGCAGCAGTTTGTTGTAACGCATCGGTCAGCGAATCACCGTGGTAAATGACTTGCTGTAACAGTAGGGCAGCGGTGGCGCGGGTACTCAAAATTGTTCCCCCAACAAGGAGCGACCATTGAGGAATTCCGCCGCCGATAAGCGTTTACCGCCGGGTAATTGCAAACTCAATATCCGCACCACCCCGTCACCCGTGGCAATGTCTATTCCCGCTTTGCTTTCCGCGATCACTGTGCCGGGAGAATAAACCCCTCCCTGCCTCCCCTTATCAGGGGAGGAGTTAAGAGGTTCTTCGATTTCTTGTTCCTCCCCTGATAAGGGGAGGTTAGGAGGGGGTTGGCTTACCATTGACGCAAATATCCGCAGCGGTTGCCCGTGATACAGGGTGTAAGCAGTCGGGTAAGCGTCAAAAGCACGGATCATGCGGTCGATTTCTACCGCTGGTTTGTGCCAGTCGATTTCGGCTTCGGCTTTGGTTAGTTTGTGCGCGTAATTGGCTTGGGTATCGTCTTGTACTTCAGGCTGTAGTTGCCCCGTGCTGAGTAATTCCAACGTGTGTAATAAGGCTGTTGCACCCTGTGCGGCGAGTTTATCGTGGATGCTTTGCCCACCGTCTTGTGGCGTAATTGGGCAGGTGGTTTTGTACAGCATATCGCCTGTATCCAAACCCGCCGCCATTTGCATGATAGTGACACCCGTTTCGCTGTCACCTGTTTGAATCGCGCGTTGAATCGGGGCAGCTCCACGCCAACGCGGTAATAATGAGCCGTGAATGTTCAAGCAACCGTAACGCGGAATGTCTAACACCGCTTGCGGCAAAATCAACCCATACGCCGCTACGATCATGACATCGGGGGCGTAAGCGCGTAGTTTGTCTTGTTCTTCCACCGCTTTGAGGGATAAGGGTTGTTCAACGGGAATGCCAGCATCCACTGCCACTTGTTTTACCGCGCCAAACACCAGTTTGCGCCCACGCCCTGACGGGCGATCAGGTTGGCAGTAAACTGCCACGACTTCATGCTTTGATTGTAATAGTGCTTGCAATGCGGGGACGGCGAAATCCGGCGTTCCGGCGTAAACGATGCGTAGTTTCAACGGTTTGTTCCTGTGCGTGCTGGCAGTTTGGTGTGTTCTTTTTCCCACTTTTCCATCTTTTTGCGCACGCGCTGCTGTTTGAGGGTGGAAAGGTAATCGACAAACAATTTGCCGTCTAAGTGGTCAATCTCGTGTTGCACGCAAATGGCGAGTAAACCGTCTGCTTCCATTTCGTAACTATCGCCTTGTTGGTCAATGGCGCGAAAACGGATACGTTCTGCACGGGTTACTTTGTCGTAGTAATCGGGAACAGACAAACAACCTTCTTCGTGTTCGCTTTGCCCTTCTTTAAAGGTAATTTCGGGGTTAATCAGGCACAGTTTTTGGTCTTTGTGCTCAGAAATATCAATGGTAATGATACGTTTTTGAATGTTGACTTGGGTTGCCGCCAAGCCAATGCCTTGATTAGCGTACATGGTTTCAAACATGTCATCGACGAGGCGACGAATGCTTGCGTCTACGTTGTTTACCTGCGCGGCTTTTTTGCGCAAACGAGAATCCGGGTGGTGTAAGATGTCTAGCATTGCCATTGATAAATACCGAAAATCCAAAAGTTCTGAACGTTTTTCAAACCGTAGTTTATTATAAACCGCAACGTCCAACACATAATAACCACAAGGATACCATCATGCGGCATTCTTCTTCTGTTTTCTGGAAAAACCTGCTAGTCGGTGCGGCTTCTGCCGTGGTACTCAGCGGTTGTAGTTCAACCCCACCGAGTAAGCCCAGTGCGGACCCTTACGACCGTTATTACGGGCTGCCGGATGCGGCGCAAGACGCGGCGAACGGTGACATTATTGTGAACCCTGCCGCCCCGCAAAGTTACGTGGTGAAAAAGGGGGATACGTTGTGGGGAATTGCCCGCAAGTTCCTTAATACTCCGTGGTATTGGCCGGAAGTGTGGGACAAAAACCAAGGGGTGAAAAACCCGCACCTGATTTACCCCGGTGATGTGCTGTACCTCGATTATGTGCAAGGTTCTGGCAGTAACGGTAACAAACTTGTACCGCGTATTCGGGTCGACCACCGGGGACAAGGTGAACCGATTTCTACCTTGATTCCCTTCTTATCGTGGCCGCGTGTATTGGATGAAGCCACCATTAAGAACGCCCCGTATGTCTTGGCTTCGTCGGATGCCCACGATTTGATCGGTGAAGGTGAAACCATTTACGTGAAAAACTTGCGTAATGCCACAGCGGGTACACGCTGTGCGATTTTCCACCCGAACAAAGCCTTGAAAGACCTGCGTACTGGGGAAGTCTTAGGTTACGAAGTAACGTATGGCGGTTACAGCCGCGTTACCCGCGTCGACGACCCGTCAACGGCAGTGATCGTGGATGCAAAACGGGAAATTCGTCAAGGCGACCGTTTGTATGTTCCTGTGGATGAAAACGCTGCATTGAATGCACCATTGCATTCCCCTAACAGCAAAGTGCGGGCGGATGTGATTTCCTTGTACGATGCGCAAGACATCAGTGGTACCTACATGATTGCCGCGATTAACAAAGGTGCGCGGGATCACATCGAAGTAGGGCACGTATTAGGCATTTACGCTACGGGTAAAACCGTCAGTGACCAGCAACAAATGGTGAAAAAACAGGGCATTGTTGCCCCCACTGACGTGCAGTTACCGCCTGAAAAGGCGGCTAATTTGGTGATCTACAAAGTAACTGACAAAGTCAGTTACGGTCTGATTTTGGATGCAACCCACGAGGTTAAAGCGGGTTACAAGATTGGGAATCCTTAAGCCATTAGCAGGGTAAAAGCCCGACAACGGGCGGGTTTTTACGGTATCATTGCGTAATCAAAATGCAATGCTCACAACAGGCTGTAAGAGAATAACGAACGATGAAGCGTAGAACATTTTTACAAGGCACTTTAGCAGTAAGTGCCACAGGGCTAGTGGCTCAAGCAGGTTTATTCTTGCCACAGGATGCATTGGCGGAAGGTGAAAGTGGGGCGTTTGAAGCCAAAACCCTAGCCGACGCGCTCAAAGCAATGGGGGCAAACGCCGAAGAGTCCAAAGATATTCTCCTCAATGCGCCGGAAATTGCCGAAAACGGGGCGGTTGTTCCGGTGGAAGTCAGCACTACGATTGCCAATGCAAGCGAAATCAGTTTACTGGTGGAAGGCAATCCTTTCCCCTTAGCGGCAACCTTTGTGTTTGGCGAAGGGGCAATTGCGGCTGCATCCACCCGCCTGAAAATGGATAAAACAGGCAATATTATTGCGCTAGTGAAAGCAGGTGCGAAAACCTATTCCGCCAAACGTGCGGTGCAAGTCACCGTCGGCGGTTGTGACGGCGCGTAAAACGAGGGGAAATATTCATGCCTAACACCATCAAAATGAAAGCCAAAGCCAGCGGCGAAATCGTTGAAGTCAAAGCCTTGATTAGCCACCCAATGGAAAGCGGTTTGCGTAAAGACAGCGCGACGGGGGAATTGATTCCCGCGCATTGGATCAAGCAAGTCAGTGTTACGACAGGGGAAAAAACCGTGCTAACCGCGAATTGGGGCACGGCGGTATCCAAAAATCCTTACCTTGCTTTCAGTTACAAAGGGGGCAAAGCAGGCGATAAAGTCAAACTAACGTGGACGGATAGCAAAGGCGAAACCGATTCCGCCGAAATAGACGTGGTTTAAACGCATTGCAAAGCCGCTAATTCGCGCACCGCCCTGCGGTGTAACCGCGTACTTTGGGGTCGGCACATGCGGTACAGTCATTGGAATACGCGGCTTTTTCTTCCGACGGGCAAGGTGTGGTGATGCACCGCACCCCCGTATCGCGCACTGCACAAACCGGGGCATAAATTTCATAGCAAATTTCAGGGCGCGGTTCTCGGCATTCCACAAAGGTATTGGGTTTATTGGTGACAGTTGGCGTTTCCCGCGCTTCCAAACGGTGATAAGTGGTTAAACTCATGGCTAGTAACAGGCTTCCTGCTAGCAGCATTCCTGCGTTTTTCATAAACGACCTCGCATACGGTTTTGTTTTTGACAACACTCAATAACTTGCGACAACCCGCCGTAATCCGTACCCTTATCGCATCCTATCGTTTGGAGCCTGTAAGATGAATTTAGAACAAGCCCGCGTTAACATGATTGAGCAGCAGATACGTCCGTGGGGTATATTGGATGAGACCGTATTGGAGGCGTTTGGTTTTATTCCACGCGAAACCTTTGTCCCAACCGAATACCAGCAGCTTGCTTTTGCTGACGTTGAAATCCCTATCGGTAATGGCGAATCCATGATGTTCCCGCGTGTCGAAGCGCGTATGTTACAAACGTTGGCGGTTACGCCCGATGACCATTGTTTGGAAATTGGTACGGGTAGTGGGTTTGTTACCGCTTGTTTGGCACATCTTAGCAAACATGTGGACAGTGTTGACATCCACGAAGATTTTACCCGACAGGCGGAAGCGCGTTTATTAGCCCAAGGTCTAAAAAACTACAGTTTGCACACGGGGGATGCGTTACGTTCGTGGTCTTCGACGCAGCTTTACAATGTGATTGCAGTAACAGGTTCATTACCCAGTTACATTCCGCGCTTTGAAGAGCAATTAGCCCCCGGTGGACGTTTGTTTGTTATTGTTGGTACAGCTCCGGCGATGGAAGCGATGTTGATTACCCGTCAGCTTGACGGTGAGTTTACGCGTGTACCTTTGTATGAAACGAGCCTGAAAGCCTTGGTGGGCGCAACGCCTAACCCGAAGTTTACGTTTTAAGCAATGCAAAGCTGGACACCGCACGAACTCGCCGCGTATCTGCTAAATGACCCGCAGTCATTAAAATTGCTGGATGTACGCGAGCCTTGGGAATACGATATAGCGCATATTCAGGGGGCAACCCTCATCCCGCTGGGTAAGCTGGCGCAGGATATAAACACCTTGGAGCGGAATACAACTTACGTGGTGATTTGCCATCACGGTATCCGCAGTGCCCATGCGTGTTATTTCTTGGAACGCAATGGTTTTCAAACGATCAATCTTACGGGTGGCATAGATCGATGGGCACAAGACATTGACCGCGATATGCCGCTTTACTGACTTTATCGGAACGCATTATGAAGATACGTATACTGGCACTTTTTATCGCTTCAACCCTAGCAAGTGCAGCGCAAACAGCCAGTGCTGAAAATCTGTTACAGGTTTTTCAACGCGCTAAAGGTTACGATGCACAATTTAAAGCACAGGAAAGTGGGCATTTAGCAACGCTGGAAAAGAAACAGCAAGCCTTGGCGGGTTTCAAGCCGCAAGTTTCGTTGGCGGGTAATGCCAATTACAATGCTGCACATGACAGCATTAGTAATGTAACGGTGGATGGTCCTGCGGCGGATTACACCGTCAAAGTGGGTAAGTCTTTATACAACAAAACCCTCAACGCAACATTAGCACAAACCGAAGCCTTGGTTGGGCAATCAACGGCAGCATTGGAATCGTACCGCCAAGATTTAATTATGCGAGTGGCGAGTGCGTATTTTGCGGCACTCACCGCCCAAGATAATTTGACTTTTGCGGGGGCGGAAAAAAACGCCATTAAGCACCAACTGGATCAAACTTCGGCGTATTTTGAGGCGGGGCGTTCCGCGATTACGGATGTGAAAGAAGCAGAATCCAGCTATGCCGCTGCCGTCGCGCAGGAAATTACTGCGCAACAACAGTTAGATGTGGCGCGTGAGCAATTACGGGTTTTAACGGGCGGTTTCTATTCCACATTGAATACGCCACGGGGCAATATGCCGTTGGTAATGCCAGCCCCCGCAAGCATTGAGTCGTGGGTTAGTACCGCAAAGCAAAACAATTACCTGTTGCGAGCCAGTAAACAAGGTGCATTGGTGGCACAACGCGGGATTGCGGTAGAACGCAGTGCGCGGAGTCCACAGGTTGATTTGTATGCAACGCAAACAGGCTCGTTCGTGGATAACGATGTTTACAACAGTAAAAGTACTGCGGGTGCTGCGGTTGGGGTCAGTATGAGTATGCCGCTGTACACTGGTGGGGCAATTGCTTCCAAAGTGCGGGAAGCGCAACACAGTTTCCAACAAGCGCAACAGCAAGCGGATTACCAAGAACGCATGACTGAACAGCAAGTGCGTTCGGCGTATTTGAGCGTGCAGTCCAG
>CAZJDN010000022.1:0-6014 GCA_964544775.1 uncultured Thiothrix sp. | reverse complement strand
GAATATCAGTTCCTTCCTCACAGAAACGCCCAGTGTGCCAGTGGATGCACCTGCTGACGACGCACAGTCAGAAACAACGCTAACGCCAGCGCAGGACGAAGCACCCACTGAGCAAAAAGCTCCCAAGAAAGCACCGAAAGCCGCAGCGAAAAAAGCTGCGATTCAAGCCGATGCAGACAGCGCAGAACCCGCTGCTGAAGTGCTTGCGGATGCAACAGCGCAAGCCGCTGATACAGCGGTATCAGCAGAAGGCGGCTATCAGTATTACGCCATGCCAACTCCGGCGAAGTAATACCTAATGGCAGGGTGCTGCGCTGACAGTACCCTGCATTTGTTACGGTTGCAGCGCGGTTAAACCTTTATTTAACCCATTCAACGATAACGGCAATGTTGCGGTCTTTTTACTTTTCTTAGGGGTAAAGGTAACAGCAGCGCGATGCCCTCGGCGGAATTGCTGCATTAGTGAGTCATCCAGCGCGAAACCTGCGTGGCAAGCACTTTTATCGCAATTGCCTGTGAATTTCACGGGTTCATTGTTATCCACTTGCAGGTATAAACCCGCTTTCACATTCACGGTGACGGGTAATTCAAACAAAACCGTCGGGGTCGGTTTGTTCGGTGCGTAACCAATGGCTGTTACCATGACGGGCGCGTCGTTTTGGCTTACGACTTGCTGGATGTAACACACTTGCGCGTCACACACGCCGCCCCAATCCCCAAAGCGCATCCCTTGAATGCTGGGTTCGGCTGCGGATAGTGTGAAACTGCTGGCGAACAAACCTGCCAATACCAACCCTTTTGTGCCAAGATGCATGTTTAAATCCCTTTTGCGTGTGCGAATAAAAAGCAGTCTATCATGAAATACAGCAATGAAACTTACATCGCCCAGACTCGCTGCTGGTTAGAAAATGTCGTCTTAAAACATAATTTGTGCCCGTTTGCGCACAAGCCGTTTAAAGGTGGGCAAATCCGTTACGTTGTGACCGATTCCGCACGGGTTGAGTTCCTGCTGGAAGATTTACAACAGGAATTGGACTATTTGCGTTCTGTTTCGGTGGAGGAAGTGGAAACCACGCTGCTAATTCACCCCGGCGTGTTGGAAGACTTTTACGAATACAACGATTTCTTTGATTGGGTGGATAAGTTATTGGCAGAAGGTGGTTACGAAGGTGAGTTTCAAGTGGCAAGTTTTCACCCCGATTACCAGTTTGAGGGTACACATGCCGAGGATGCGGAAAATTATACTAACCGTTCGCCGTGGGCCATGTTACACCTGATCCGTGAAGATTTATTGGAAAACGCAATTGCGCATTACCCTGATGTGGATGCGATTCCAGAGCGCAATATTCAAACCATGAATGCTTTGGGGGCGGATCATCACCGTCAGGTTTTGGCGGCTTGTTTGGCAACCACGGAAGTTTGATTATGCAAAGCCACGTACACCGCATTCGTGAAGAGTTACCCGCTGTTTTAGTGTTTTTGGCGGCGATTTGGGGCGTATTCTTGTTGGATCGCGTTTTGCCTTTGGAACGTTTTGGGCTGATTCCGCGTGAGTTGGATGGTTTGATTGGGATTGTGACCATGCCGTTTTTACACGCAAATTTTCAGCATTTGTTGAATAATTCCATTCCGTTGGCGGTGTTACTAACGTTATTGGCGGGGTCACGGGCAGATTCGCGAGCGGTGGTCATGTTGGTGGCATTACTCGGCGGTATTTTGCTGTGGGTGTTTGGGCGTGGGCAATCCGTACACATTGGCGCGAGTGGCTTGGTGTTCGGTTTGGCGGTTTTTCTCATGGTTTCTGGCGTGTTGGAAAAACGTACTGTACCGTTGCTGGTTAGTTTGTTCGTCGCTTTTACTTACGGTTCAACCCTATTAGCGGGTATCGCGCCGTGGCAACAGGGTATTTCATGGGACGGGCATTTGTTAGGTGGCGTTGCTGGTGGTGCGGTGGCGTGGCTGTTAGTACCACGAAGTTAGGAGATATTCATGTTTAAGGCTCTCGTCTTGGATCAGGTAGCAGGTCAAGTTCATGCAGAAATACGTCAGTTGCAGGCAAGCGATTTGCCCGCTGGCGATGTATTGGTTGATGTTGCCTATTCCTCGCTGAATTACAAAGACGGTTTGGCGGTAACGAATACGGGGAAAATTATCCGTTCTTTTCCCATGATTCCGGGGATTGATTTTGCAGGCACGGTGTTGGAATCGACCAATGAACGCTTTCAAAGCGGTGATCAAGTCATTTTGACAGGTTGGGGTGTAGGCGAACAGCATTGGGGCGGTTATGCGCAACAAGCACGGGTCAAAGCGGATTGGTTAGTGCATACGCCTGCGGGGTTAGATGCACGTAAAGCCATGATTATTGGCACGGCAGGTTTCACCGCTATGTTGTGTGTCATGGCATTGGCGGATGCAGGTGTTACTCCTGAATCCGGTAAAGTATTGGTAACGGGAGCGGCAGGCGGGGTAGGCAGCATTGCGGTACAATTGTTTGCACAACGCGGCTATCACGTTGTAGCGGTAACAGGTCGCCCCGAAACCCACGCTTTCTTACGCAATTTAGGTGCGAAAGAGTTTCTCAGTCGAGAGGAAATGTGCCAGCCAGCACGTCCGCTAGAAGCGCAACGTTGGGCAGGGGCGGTGGATGTAGTCGGGGGCGATATTCTGGCGCGAGTGATTGCGGAAATGCATTACGGCGGGGCGGTAGCGGCGTGCGGTTTGGCGAACAGTTTCAAACTGAATACGACCGTCATGCCGTTCATTTTGCGGAATGTGAGTTTGCGTGGAGTGGATTCGGTCAGTTGCCCCTTACCATTGCGTACCCGCGCGTGGGAATTGTTGGCAGCGGAATTGCCTGCCAGTGCTTACACTGACATTGCGCAAACCATTGCGTTGGAAGGTATTCCTCAAGCGGCACAAGCGATTGTTCAAGGGCAAATCCAAGGGCGGGTATTGGTCGATTTATCGCTCTAAAGCATGTAATTGTCGCGCAGCACCGATGGCGGCTTGCCCCAACGATAAGCCGCCGTCATTGGTTGGTACGCGGCTGTGGGTTAATACGGGCAAACCGATTTCCGCTAACGGTGTTTGCAAGCCCGTGAATAACAGGGTGTTTTGGAATACGCCGCCGGACAACGCAATGGCACGAATAGCAGGGTTTTCCGCGCATAATTGCCGTGCTGTTGCGATTACTACATCCATTAAACCGCGTAGGAATTGCGCCGCAATCGTGCCGCGATCATAGCCTGTGTGTAAGTCGTGTAAGAGCGCACACCACAATGGCGCAGGGTCAATTTCCCAACAGTTTTTAGCATTGCGTTGCCGTTTAAACGGGTAGCCTGCGACGTAGTTGAGCAATACGGGCGGGGTAATGGCTTCGAGTTCAATGGCTGCTTGCCCTTCGTAAGTGATTTTTTCCCGACTACAACCCAAGGCGGCAGCAACTGCATCGAATAAACGTCCGCACGAGCTGGTCAGTGGGGCATTTAAACTACGGGTTAGCATGGTTTCCAACGTTGCTAGCGGTTGTTGTTGTAGGAATTGGATCAGTTCGAGGTCAGCGAAATGCTGGGTAACGGTTTGCCAACCAAGTGCGTGTAAGTGCGCCCACGTATTACGCCACGGCTGTAGAATGGCTTGCGTGCCGCCGAGCATGGCGGTGGGTTTGAAATGGGCAAGGCGAGTGTAATCTAGGTAGTCTGCGAGTAAAAATTCCCCGCCCCACAGTGTGCCGTCATCCCCGTAACCCAAGCCATCGAGTACGATGCCTAATACTTTGCCGTCAGTACGTAGCCAGCCGTTTTCGGCGAGGCAGGCGGCAATGTGGGCGTGGTGGTGTTGGACTTCGAGCAAGGGGAGGTTGTGTTGCTTTGCCCATTGTTTGCCGAGTTGGGTGGAACGGTAGCTGGGGTGTTGGTCAATAACGATGGTTACGGCGGATTTTACGGAATCTTCCCCACTCGCCGCTGCTGCTTCATTAGAGGGGGATAGCGTGTGCTCGAAGAGGTTTAGGTAGAGGTTGAGGGTGTGTTCGTATTCGCGCCAAGTGCGTGCGTCTTCGAGGTCGCCAAGGTGTTGGGAAAGAATAGCTTGCCCATCGCGGACGAGGGCAAAGGTGTTTTTGAGTTCGCCGCCCATTGCGAGTAGCGGGGGTGTATGGCGGAAGTCAGCGGGTAAATGAATGGGTTCGGGGGCGTAACCGCGTGCCCGACGTAGCAGACGTGGTTTGCCTGCGAGAATCCGGCTAACGGAATCATCAACGCGGTTGAGTATCGGGCGGTTGTGTAAGAGCAAATAGTCGGCGATACCTTGCAGGCGTTGGCGTGTTTCATCGAGGGTAATGCATTGCGGCTCTTCGCTGAGGTTGGCACTGGTCATTACCAGTGGCGTTTCCCATGTGGCGAGTAATAGCGCGTGCAAGGGTGTGTAAGGCAACATAAAGCCGAGTGAATGCAGGGAGGAAACCGTGCCTATTTTGCTTTCATTGGTGGGGGCGTGGAGTCTTTCCAGCAAGACAATCGGGGCGTGTTTGCTTTGCAGTAAGGCAGCTTCTGTTGCGCTGAGGTGGCAATACTGGCGGATTACGCTTAAATCGCGTGCCATGAGTGCCAACGGTTTTTGGTAGCGGCGTTTACGGCGGCGTAATTCGGCAATCGCGTTTTCATTGCTGGCATCACAAGCCAAATGCACGCCGCCTAAACCCATAATGGCGAGGATGCACCCTGCACGCAGTAAACGGCTGGCCGTGTCGATGCAATCGCGTTCGTTTGCGTTGGGTTGGAGGGTTTCCTCTGCCATGTTTTCCAACCACAGTTGAGGGCCGCAAGTGGGGCAGGCATTCGGTTGGGCATGAAAGCGGCGGTCAGCGGGATTGGTGTATTCTTGTTCGCAAGCAGGGCAAAGGGGGAACGTTGCCATGCTGGTATTGGCACGGTCATAGGGAATCGCCTGCACAATGCTTAAACGTGGACCGCAATGGGTGCAGTTGGTAAAGGGGTAACGGTAACGCCGATTACTGGGGTCGAAAATGTCCGCCCGACATGCCGTACAGAGTGCTGCATCCGGCACAATGCTGGTATGAATTTCCCCTTTGCCGCTGGCAATAATCTGAAAATCAGCGTGTGGGCAAGGTTGATGCAAGGTTTCGTGGTGGATGCTGTCGATACGCGCTAGGGGGGGTACGTCAGTTTGTAAGTGGTGGAGGAATGCCGCTAGTACGGTGGCGTTTCCCCACGCTTCGATCAATACACCCGCGCTGTCATTGCGTACCGTGCCTGCGATACCGTGCTGATGTGCTAGATGCCAGACGTTGGGGCGAAAGCCAACGCCTTGCACTAAGCCCGTAATGCGGATGCGGTAAGCGGTCATTGCGCGGCAGTTTTACACGCTTTGGTGGTGGCTGTGTCGGCGAGTTTCCGCGCGGTTTCGTTGGCGGTACTGCCGGGTTTTACTACGTCGGTGACGCAAATCTTATCCGCTGTGATTTTACTGACGACTAAATACGAGGTGTTTTTTTCCGGCTTTTCGGGGTCTTCGCTGACGTTAAAACGCACAATTAAAGCAATGGGTTGGGTTTTGTTCGCTGTTTTTTGGACGCGCCATTCGGCTTTTTCCCCCAATGCGGAGAAGCCACCGGATACGTTTGCCCATAATTCCAGCGGGAATTCTTTATTTTGGGGGGTAATGACGGTGAGCGATTGGCGTAAATCGCCTTCGGTTAAATCCAGTTGATAGCCTGCTGTGCCTTTGCAACGCCCTTTGTACCAGCCTGCTTCATCAGGGTTGGATTCGAGGGTTTTGCAATCTTCGGTTTTCAAGCTGGTGTAAACGCTGTCGATAGTATTCGCCGCCTGTGCCGTTGGTACGTTGCCAAGCAATGCGAGCAAACTCAGTGTAATGCCTATCGTTTTCATGTTCATCCCTCCGCGTGTTTGAAGCTCTCAGGCTAGCGTAAAAACCGTGGCTTAACAAATCCTTGGTAATTGTTCACCGGGGAGCATATCGACAATGCGTTC
>CAZJDN010000021.1:7692-22704 GCA_964544775.1 uncultured Thiothrix sp. | reverse complement strand
ATGAAAATTTACTGTATCAAACTCGCGATAAATGGGGAAATATCCAAGTTTTAGAACACGATGGGCAACGTGTATTATCCTTTGGTTCACATTATGAACAAAGCCGTATGGATATGGAATGCCCCAATCTATTAGTACACCATTATACCCGCGCGATGTTATTGGGCTTGGTATTGCATAACCCGCAACACGTTACGTTATTCGGTTTAGGTGGTGGGTGTTTATTGCGAGCGATGCACCAAGCTAATCCAGCAATGCAAATTCACGCGGTTGAATTGCGCCCCGCTGTCGTAACCATTGCGCAAACGTATTTTAGTTTGCCAGATTCTACCAATATTCATTTACACATTGCCGATGGTAAATACTATATTGCACAACAGATGGAGGCTTCTACGGATTTTATTTTTGCTGATATGTACCATGCTTTAAGGGCTGACCCGTTTCAATTACAAAAACAGTTTTTTCAAGCAAGCCAACGGATTTTGACTGCTGAAGGCTGGTTGGTTATTAATTGCCATAAATACCCCACCCCCAGCAGTTCTTTCTTGCACTTATTGAAACAATATTTCCCGGTTTTATTTAGTTGCCCACTACCGGATGGCAATATTGTTTTTTACGCCGGAAAATCACCCTTGAAAAAATCCGCTAACATCCTGCAATTGGAAACCGAGTTAATGGAAGTCAAAACCCGCACGCCATTAAACTTCCTGCTCAAAATGTTAAAACCTGTCGATTAAACAAAAAACTGACTGAGCAAAACCTCCCGCAAACACGAGAGGCTGCTTCCATCATCGTCAGAGAGAAAAATTGTCCATAAAATGCTTATGCTCACGCACAGGTCTAAGGGAAATTTCTGTCCCACCTGTGCCGCCTAAGTAATTGAATGGGTTATCCAAACACTTAATCAGCAACAGCATGTAAAATACCAAAAAGGCGACAACTAAAGTGAAAAAAAGTGACATATAAAAAGGGTTTAATTTAATCGTAATCAAACCGCACATAATCAAAAAGCCCATGACTTCCACCACCGTGTAAGCTGGCTTAACGAAATTCGTGTCACGAATCGTATCCACCCGCATGAGCATCCGCCGCAGGTTTACCTGTTCGTTTTTCATTTTGATAATGTAATTTGCTGGCACGCCCTCGCTATCCAATGCCGCAAAATAATCATTCAGTTGGCTGAGTTTCGCCAACATAGCGTGGGTACGCTCTTTGGCATAAAACCAGTCCAGCACATTACTTGCCAAGGTTTGCTGAAAAGCCAACAACTGATGCGTCGTGGCGGAAGGCTTGGTCTTATGGATCGTCAGCGTATCGTCCAACAACGTTTTCAAGGATGCCGCCAGTTCGCTGGGGATTTTCTCGCTTTCTTTGTAATCCGACAATACCCCAGAAATCAAAAAGCCAATCAAAAAAATCGTGCCTGCCACCAAACTGGTAAACAGCGCGTTTAATTCCAACACTTCCAAATCAAACTGATACGCAAGAAACTTCAGCAATGCCACCACCGCCAAAATCGGCACAACGCGCACTGTCACTGACCATTTACGCCAAAATTCTTTGGCAGGCTGTTTAGCTGCCACAACCGCTTCCATTACACTCTGCCCCGCTACCAAGAAAAGACCGTTCAGGAGACACATCTCCCCACACTCAGGGCATAGATGCTAGCACGAAAATTTAACAATTTTGTCATATTTGCGTAACGTAACAGCAAAAAATGTTACTTTCATGCCCCATTGCCGTGCATGACAAACCGCGCTGGGCTGTGCTATACCTGCATACCCACCCACTCAGGAGGCGTTCGAGGATGAAAAAAGAAACCTTATCAATTCACGCGGGTTATACCACTGATCCCACCACTAAATCGGTTGCTGTGCCCATTTATCAAACCGTATCTTACGAGTTTGATGATGCGCAACACGGGGCAGATTTATTCAATCTAGCTGTACCGGGCAATATCTACACACGCTTGATGAACCCCACCAATGACGTATTGGAACAACGCATTGCCGCGCTGGAAGGTGGTTTAGCTGGTTTAGTGGTTAGCTCTGGTATGGCTGCGATTAATTACGCCATACTGACCGTTGCGGAAGCAGGCGATAATATCGTCACTACCCCGCAATTGTACGGCGGCACGTATACCTTGTTCGCACACATGCTGCCCAAACAAGGCATTGAAGTACGGTTTGCGGAAAATGACAGCCCCGAAGCTATCGAAAAACTGATCGATGCCAAAACCAAAGCGGTTTTCTGCGAAACCATCGGCAATCCGGCGGGTAATATCGTCGACATCGAAGCAATCGCAGCAGTAGCACACAAACACGGGGTCGCAGTTATGGTGGATAACACCGTTGCCACGCCCATTTTGTGTACTCCCATTGATTACGGTGCAGATATTGTCATCCACGCCCTCACCAAATACATTGCAGGGCACGGTAACTCGTTGGGCGGTATTATCGTTGATTCCGGCAAATTCCCGTGGGCAGAACACAAAGCGCGTTACCCCGTTTTGAATCAGCCTGAACCTTCCTATCACGGCGTGGTGTATACCGAAGCCTTTGGCGCAGCAGCCTTTATCGGACGTGCACGCACTGTCCCATTACGCAACACAGGTTCAGCATTATCACCGTTTAATGCCTTTTTGATTTTGCAAGGGGTGGAAACCTTAGCCCTACGCATGGAACGCCACTGCGACAATGCCATTGCCGTCGCCAATTACCTGCAAAATCACCCGAAAGTGGACTGGGTTAACTTTGCTGCGTTAACAGGTGACAAATACCATGCGCTGGCGCAGAAATATTTCAACGGCAAACCCGCCTCACTCATGACCTTTGGAATTAAAGGCGGCTTTGATGCAGGGGTCAAATTCTATGACCAATTACAAATGATCAAACGCTTGGTCAATATTGGGGATGCAAAATCCCTCGCTTGCCACCCTGCTTCCACCACGCACCGTCAGTTGCAACCGGATGAACAATTGCGTGCTGGGGTACGCCCTGAAACCATCCGTCTGAGCGTGGGCATTGAACACATTGACGACATTATCGCCGACCTCGAACAAGCCTTCGCCGTAGTCTAACTAACGGTAGGCTTCCGGCAGTGGTTGCGGCATGACCCGCCGCTGCCATAAATACTGAATGCTCAGGTAATGCTGGGCATCGGTTTTACTTGAATAAAACGTCACTTCCCCGTTATCTTCTTCCGCTCGCCGCAAACCGTGTTTATCCAAAATGCGTATTAACTGGTGCGTAACAGGTGTGCTGGTTTCCAACACCGTCATTCTGCCGTGGGTAACGTCGTGGATCACGTCCGACAAAAACGGGTAATGCGTACACCCCAACACGAGCGTATCCGCCCCCGCATCCAACAACGGTAACGTGTACTGCTTGAGCAATTGACGCACCGCTTCGCTGTAAAAATCCCCAGCCTCAACGTGTTCCACCAAACCGGGGCAGGCTTGCGCGATCACTTGCACATCGCTGGCGTAATCCCGAATCAAGCGTTGCAAACGAGGGCTAGTAACCGTTTGTTGCGTGGCTAAAACCCCCACAACTCCCGTTTGCGTCATACGTGCCGCAGGTTTGACCGCAGGCTCAATCCCCACCACCGGAATCGGCAGCGTTTCGCGCAAGTAATCCACCGCATGAACCGTCGCGGTATTGCACGCTACCACCAGCACTTTCACCTGTTGTGTCAGCAGAAAATCGGCTACCCGTTTGCACCGCGCCCGGATATATTCCGGCGACTTCCCCCCATACGGCGCGTGGGCAGAATCCGCCACGTAAATCAAATCTTCCAACGGCAATAAACGGTGAATTTCACGCAACACCGAAATCCCACCCAAACCAGAATCAAATACGCCAATCGGCTGCTGCCAGTGACTCATGCGGGTTGCAAATGCGCTTGCACAAAACCTAACCACGCATCAAACAGGGCTTTATCCGGCGAAGCCAATACCGAACGCACTTCCAATGAGGCATGAAACACACTTTCGCCGTGGAAATTACACGCAAAACCGCCTGCTTCTTGCAGCAATAACGTACCCGCCGCCATATCCCACAATTTCATCCCACCGTGTAAATACAATTGCCCACGATTGGCTGCCATCCACGCCCATTCCAACACGCACGAGCCGAGATTACGTTGCGAAGCATACGGTTTGTGTTGGGTTAACGCCATTGCCAACGACAACGGCAAACGCTTGAAGTCGACCAACGCAATCGCTTGCGACATGCTGAAACCGTTACTGCTACAACGCAACGGTTGCCCATTTAACCACGCGCCCTTGCCTTTTTCGGCGGTAAACATTTCATCACGAATGGGGTCATAGGACAGCGATAAAATGACTTCGCCGTCTTGAAACAATGCCAACCCCGTAGCAAATAATGGAATACCCGCCGCGAAATTACTCGTTCCATCCAGTGGATCAAGACACCACAACAAACCGCCTTGTGCGATTAATGCGGCTTGTTCTTCTGCCTCCATTTCTTCACTCAAGGCGGGAATGTCTGCCCAACGTTCGGCAAGAAAACGGCGAATGCGCGAATCCGTGGCTAAATCCGCCTCTGTTAGCAGGCTTCCGTCCTGTTTGGTGGAAAAGCCGACGTGGTTAAAACGTGGCAGAATCTCTTCGCGCACAATGGTGCGAACTTCCGACACGAGGGTTGGTAAATCAGGCAACATGCATTTTCCTTGTAAGCTGAGTACCGCACATTTTAGCGGAGTCTCTCCACAGGCGCACGCCAGCACCCGTTAAGCGGTGGGATAGCTGGTTTATTTTGTGGATTCTTCCGTTTATGCTGTGCACAAATTCATAATCGAGTACGCACCACATGACCCGAAACACTGTCGCCACCAGCCTAAAGGCATTGGAATGGATCGAATACGCTGTCCTGTTGGTAATCACAGGCGCAACCATCATTGCGGTGGGCAAGGAATTGCTCGCCATGATCACACGCATGGATGTGAGCATTTCCGATTTGCTCCAGCTATTCATCTACTTAGAGGTCATTAGCATGGTCACGGTCTACCTCAATTCAGGGCAAGTTCCCGTGCGGATGCCGCTGTACATTGCAATGGTTGCTTTAGCGCGTTACCTAATCCTCGACATGAAAAACATGGATACGTGGACGATGGTTGCTATTCCCGCTGCCATTTTACTGGTTGCGTTGGCGGTATTGGTGGTGCGTTTTGGGCATGTAAAATACCCTTACGAATCCCCTAAAAAAATTGCTAGCGACACAGGACACTAACCCTTCATGAGCCGTTTTTTAGACGAAACCGATTACTTTCACGGTAAAGCCGAATGCACGGGCATTTTACTGGTTAATTTGGGCACACCAGATGCACCGGATAAACCTTCCTTACGCCGCTATTTAAAGGAATTCTTGAGCGACCCACGGGTGGTAGAAATTCCGCGTATCCTGTGGTATCCGATTCTGTATGGCATTATTCTCAATAAACGCCCTGCTGCAAGCGCACAAAAATACCGCGCAGTATGGACAGAAAACGGCTCACCGTTGATGGATATTTCCTTACAACAACAAAAAGCCCTGCAAAAGGAACTGGAAATTCGCTTCAAAGGTACGCTAAAAGTCGAATTAGCCATGCGTTACGGCAATCCATCAATCTCGGCTGGCTTGCAAAAACTGAAAGCAGCAGGGGCGCGACGGATGTTGATCTTACCGCTGTACCCGCAGTATTGCGCAGCCACCAATGCCACCACTTTCGACAAAGTATTTGACGAGCTTAAACGCTGGCGGTGGATGCCGGAATTACGCCTTGTTAACCATTACCATGATCACCCGCATTACATCGAAGCCCTTGCCAGTAGTGTGCTAGAACACTGGGAAAAACACCCGCGTGGGCAATTGCTTGTCATGTCTTTTCACGGCATTCCCAAGCGCAATTTACTGCTGGGCGACCCCTATTATTGCGAATGCCAGAAAACAGCGCGGCTACTTGCCGAGGCACTTAACCTAAAAACCGACGAATGGCGCATCACCTTTCAGTCACGCTTTGGTAAAGCGGAATGGTTACAACCGTACACCGACAAAACCTTGCAAGCATTACCCAAAGAAGGCATTAAAAACGTCGACATTATCTGCCCCGGTTTTGCTGCCGATTGCTTGGAGACGTTGGAAGAGATTCAGCAAGAAAATCGGGAATATTTCTTGCACGCAGGTGGGGAAAATTACCATTACATCCCTGCCCTGAATGCCGCCAGCAAGCACATTCGCGCCCTTGCTGACATCGTGCAACAACATACCCAAGGTTGGGTAGAAACATCAGCAACGTGGTCAGAATTGGGGTTACAACACCAAGCAGAACAAACCTTGCAACGTGCCAACAGTAAAGGAGCAAAAAAATGAAAGTGGGGTTGATCCTGATTGGCGATGAATTACTCAGCGGATTGCGCCAAGATAAGCACATGCCACATGTCCTAACCTTACTAAAAGCACGCGGCTTACCACTGGCGTGGGTACGCATGGTGGGGGACGACTGGGAATTGCTGGTGCAAACATTACGTGAAACCTTGGCAAGTCAGGAAATTGTGTTCAGTTTCGGCGGCATTGGTGCAACACCCGATGATTTAACCCGCCAAGCAGCCGCACACGCCAGTGGTGTCGCCATTACACGTCACCCCGAAGCGGCAAAAATCATCGAAAACCGTTTTGGTACAGAGGCTTACCCCAACCGCATTCGCATGGGTGACTTGCCGCACGGGTGCAGTCTGATTCCTAACCCGATTAATCAAATGCCGGGTTTTAAACTCGCCAACCACCATTTCGTTCCCGGTTTTCCCAACATGGCATGGCCAATGATCGAATGGGTTTTGGATACTTATTATCGCGATTATTTTGACATTACCCCACCCGTTGAACACCGCTGGTTATTGCGCGAAGCCTTGGAAAGCGAGTTGATCCCTATGATGGAAACGTTGCTGAAAACCTTCCCCGCTGTCCAACTATCAAGCCTGCCCAGTACCAGCGAACGGCGCGTAATTGACTTCGGTTTGAAAGGCAAACTTGCCCCAGTCGAAGCCGCAGGTGCGTGGTTTGAAGCCCAAATGCAAACCGCAGGCATTGCCTGTGAACGTTTACCGTGAGTAATAACAACGCATTTTCCGCCCACTTACTTCACCCACGTTACTGGCTAACGTGGTTAGGTATGGGTTTATTTGTCGGCATTGCTTATTTACCGTGGCGAGGGCGATGCTGGTTAGGTGTACAGTTGGGAAACGGGATGTATCGGTATAACCGCAAACGTCGCACCGTCGTCCAGATCAACCTCGCGTTGTGTTTCCCCGAATTAAATGCCAAACAACGGGAAAACATGGCGCGTGCCCATTTTCACGCCTATGCCCACGCCCTGTTGGACTACAGCCTGTTGCTGTACCGCTCGCAAGATTACCTTGCCAAACGCGCACGGATTAAAGGTTTGGAACACCTGCAACAGGCGCAAGCCAGTGGCAAGAATATTATTCTGCTCACTGCCCATTTTGCATGGTTGGAATTTACGCCAGCCATCTTAGCCCGTCATTTCACGTTGTTTGGCTTCGCTAAACCGTTCAGTAATCCGGTGTTGAATTGGTTAGTTGCCCGTAGCCGCAGCCGTTATTCCGCATTCATGCTAACTCGCGATGACGGGCTGCTAAAAGTTGTGCGCAGTTTACAGCCCGGACGCTGCCTATTTTATTTACCCGATGAAGATTTAGGCGCGAAAAATGCTGTATTTGCCCCTTTTTTCCACACCCCCAAAGCCACGTTAACCAGCACCGCGCGTATTACCCAACTCAGTAACGCTCTGTGCGTACCTGTCGCCGTACATTTCAATGAAAACACGGGCGGTTATGAAATTACCATTTCACCCGCGTTACAGAATTACCCCACAGGCAATGCATTAATTGATGCGACACGCGCCAATGCAGAACTCGAACAATTGATTCGCCTGCACCCCAGTCAATACATGTGGACGTTGAAACTGTTTCGTACTCGCCCAAACGATGAGCCAGACTATTACTGACTGGCAGCGGGTAGTTGTGCTGGAACCATGACCACCGAAACTTTATCGTAGCTCAAACCTTCAATGCTTTTTTCGACAATCATTTTAATTTCGGACTTCATGTCTTCAATGCGGTAGGCAGGATTGTATTTAATGAATACCGAAGCGGACGAAGGCACAGGGCTGTCACCCATTGGTGCGTTATCGGGTAAAACAATATGTACCCGTGCAACCAAAACTCCATCAATTTGACTGAGTGTTTCTTGCACACTTTGGGATAAGGCAAAAATATAACGGGCGCGTTCTTCCAGCGGTGAAGAAATTAAACCTTCTTTTTTAAACATATCACCCATGCTGGCAACTTTTTCTTTTGGATAACCGTGTTCACGCAATAATTCTACTGCTTGCGGAATATGGGATTCATCCACACTGAGTGAGTAACTACCTGCTTTTTTATCCACCATTTTCTCTGCATCAATTTTATTATTTAGCAGGATAGCAAGCATAGCATTAGCATCATTTTCGTCTAATTTACTGTAGAGTTCCGTTTTACAGCCACTTAAGAGCAAAACAATGCCCATTAAAACCACTGAGAATAATTTTTTACTTATCGTTGTCATTTCCAGCCTCTTATTTTATTAACGTATCGGGATTTACCCTCCTGTACGGAATAAGGTTTTAAAACCTTGCGATACTTGATTAACCGCAGAAGAAATCAGGGTGAATTTACTCATCCACATATTGGCATTCATTGACCAACGGCTTAAGTTACTGTTGTAATCCAACGCCGCTGTCATATATTCTTGGGTATTTTTTACGGTTTTATCCATTGAATTTGCCGATGAGTTAGCAGAACCTACCTCTGGATAAGTACGCATTTCATTGGTTTCCACTTTAGCCAATTTCTCTGACATGAATTGGCTAAAGTTAGGCATGGTAGAAAACTGACTTAACATTTGATGATACGAACTATCAAGGTCTGAAATCGTATTTACTGCGGCTTGCTTAAAATCAACATTTTGAGCATCTGGCGATGCTTGTAACTGTAAAAGAGGAACATCAGGCTTATCCAACAAGGCGGGATTCGCACTAATATCCCCTTCCAGACCTTGATTCATAATATGCTCGAAACGCATTACATCCTGCGAATTAGGTGCAGGTAACGTTTGTTGTGGATTAGCCGCATTGCCTGTTTGATTAATGGGGCTAAATAAAACGCTTGCATCGAGCATAATATATCTCCTTACAAACCAAGGTAAGCAGATGCAATCGCGCTTTCGTCTTGGTTGCCGCGTTGGACTACATCTTCGAGTAATTCTTTGGCTTCTGCTTTATGCCCCGTTTGGGATAAGGCAATACCGAGAAAACATTTGGCACTCATGTGATTCGGTTCACGTACCAATACTTGATCACGTAAAATCGTGATTGCTTGGTCATACTGCCCTGAATACAGTTTCGCAATAGCAACACCCATTTTAATGGGGATTTGCTCTATCCCAATGGCTTCGACCCCCGACATAATAATTTGTGAACGCTCTGCGTCCCCTTTGAAACATGCCAAATAACCCACTTCTGACATTAATTGAAGTAATTCTGTATTAACTTGCATATTTTTATATTCCTTATCACATAGGCGACACTAACCTTAAGTAGTGCCGCCAACACACGAGCAAAAGCGTGGCTAATCAATTAGTTTTGAATAGCACTTGCTTGTTTTTCCATTGTACTAGTCAGTTTTTCTTCAATGGAGGTTTGCATTGCCAACTGAGCCATAATGCCATCAAACTCCATTTTCATTTGATTTAACTGCTGTTGCTGTTCCATTGCATTTTGCATCATAGTTTGAGTAGCAGATAATGCATTATCTACAGAGCTTAAGTCACTTGATGAAGTGCTAACTGCTGTTGTATCCATAATAAATTCTCCTAAAATTAATCGTCCATAAAATTCCCGATGGCTAATCCATCAAACGCAGGGAATCCATTAACTTCCTGTTAAAAACATTGCGTTCCATGCTCATCTTCTGCGCATTACCCCATTAATGGGTTTGTGCCCAAAATTGTTCCACAACCTCGCAGCTAGACTCTAAAGCCAGCAAAAAACCATTTAATTTATTATATTCGTCTGGGGAAACACCTTGGTTCAATTCAAAACGCACTTGCGAAGCAGCTTGATTGAACTTGTCCAGCAATTCGTTTTTATAAAAGCCAGACACATCATTACGCAAGTTACGCTCGATTTGCAGCATCATCATTTCCTCCCCTCCTCAATACCGTAATAGAATGGGATTTCCATCCCTTTATTAACCAGAACCACATGATCAGGCCTTATAGATTTTAAAAAATAATTGTCGCCTATCGTTGAACCTTCCATATACTTTTTGCCGTCCTTTGCAACTAGAAATGGCGTTTTACCCACACTGACACTGCGAATAGCCAGTTTAATTTTCGATCTCACATCAACCACGGCTAAATCAATGGCGGGGGTTGAACCATAAGTCGTAATAAACTCACGGTGGAGTTTGTTCAAACTCTCTAATTCTTGCTGCGTCAACTCGCCTTTAACTATAACGCGCTTACCATCCGTGGTAATTTTCAACCTGCCAGACAGCCCATTTTTCTCGACGAACTGCATGAAGGATGCCATATAGCTATCCATCGATTGGAGCTTACTGTCGTTGAGTGATTGTATACCGCTAACATCGCTTAAAATGGATGTCCGAATGTGCTGCCAAACCTCTGAAGTGCTCACATAACCACTTGCATTCAAACTGCCAGCTTGATCGCCAGCAACGACTTTAACCCCTGACTCACCCAATGAACGGGCAATTGTCATGGCACTGTCCGCCATTTCTTCTTGCGACCACACCCGTAACTTGGCTTGAATACCCGCTGCTTGCAGTTGCTGCATGATTTGATTACGTTCTTCCGTCGTGCGGCTATAACCCCGTAAACGCACACTACCGTCAACGTCTTTTTCTAATGTGAAATCTGCCTTTCCCAACTTAGTTAACAAAGCTTCTGCCCGTTGTTCGGGGGACTCCACCACCCCTGCTGTTTGTAACAGGGCACTAAGTTTCGGGGCAAAGTAAATAGCATTCCCCAAAAGTAATAAACCTAAGCCCAACGCCAAATAATGACCACTTTTGAGCGTGCTAGTTTTGGGGACTTTAGCCGTAGATAGCGAGGTTGCCGGAGCTATCATGCCCTCGCGTTTGGTCTTTGTAGATTCGCTACTATTGGCTTGATTGCTTGTAGGTGGAGTGCGTGCCGCCATTCCTCGCGCATCAACCACCATAAATTCTACATTTCCCAAACGCACGACCTGATGTAGCGGTAATTCCATGCCTTCGTTCGGAATTTCCAACTCACCAATAAATACCGGAGGAATAAGTGGGTAAACCGTTAAACTGCTAGGTGTAATCAATAGACTTACGTGTTGATCCGCGACACCCTCATCGTGCAGGATAATGTCACAGGTCATGGAGCGACCTAAGACTAAAGTACCCGTTTTTAAACGAACTGATGCTCCAGCATTAATGCCAGACAAGATTTTTAATACAAAAGCAGTATGTTGGACTGACATAATAACGTCCTAATTTTTATTTTTCACGACATCAACCATATCAAACCCCGGAAATTTATCCTGTGTTTTTACGTCCCACGCTGAACCCATATTTCCTACGGGGTCTTCTGAGCTAAAATTTATAACTCCATTTTTATCTTTCCAACGGTAAATCTGGCGTTTCGCTAAATCTTGTGTATCCATTACTTTTGCCATATCCAGCACGGAACTAATAAAACGTTCAGGCCCTGTAAAATAAACAATATTATCCACCTCAGAAACTTGCCATTTAAAACGATCATCCAAAACCTGCATCCGTTTTAAGGCGTTGGTAAATTCATTAGGCGAGGCTTTTTTCAAACTGACTGAAGCGGTCTGTACTTCATCCTCTTTATAAACAAATAAGGATTCCTTGTCATAGTACCAAATCAGACCGTAAGTCTTTGCCAAATCATTGAAAATAGCTTCTGGCTTTTGTTCCTTATAATGCATACTCACAATATCTTTAACTTTTGGGCTGACCACAATCGGAATGTTCTCTTCTGCCAAAAGGGTTTTAAGCATATCGGCTAGTGGTTCTTGATCAGAAAAATGGGAGTAGCTGGCATTTTTCCACGGAACGGGCGCAGCTACAGCCTGAAAATTCAGCATTAGCAGTGCAACAACCCAACAAAACAGTGAAAAACGTTTACGCATACTTTAAATAATCACGTCAGAACATCAATGCATCCAATAGTAGCGATTCCATTGCCTACGTCTATCGCCCGCTGATCAACGCACCAGAATCACTGCATTAATGGAACAATGCTGTCCCTACTAACCAATTTATCCGTCTATCCCTTCCATTCATCCAATAACTCAAGCTGCACTTAGCACATCCGCTTATAGTTATACCTAGGTCGTATTGGCTGACAAAAATCGCTCACAACTGACTGCCCTGAAACACCATTTGGGACTAATAACAACAATGGAAACCCCACAAGCTCGCATTACACCATTGCAGCTCCCGAAACAGAGCGTACATGCGGTACGTCTGAACAACCTCCTGCTTAACAAAACAGCAGGTTACGGCTTCCAATTGGATGAAACTCGCGTCTTTCGCTTTCGTATGTTACCCGGTGACATCAGCACCCAAAACCTGTGCCCGATTAGTTTGACCCTTGAATTAGGTAATACCACTGCTGGCTTGTGGTTAAGCAGTTGGCCATTACAAGAACGCATTGACCAGTTTGTGCCAGAAAGCATGTTGCGCAAATTACCCGAAAACTTAGCCATTAGCGTAGTTGAAAATGCACTTGCCCCGTTATTACAACATGCAGAACAAGGGTTAGGTTTAAAGCTGCACATTCAGTCCATGTCAGCGGGTTTACAAAGCCCGTTGTATTCCATGCCCTTTGGGTTTGAAATGCAAGTATTTGCTTTTGCGGATAATACGGTCACTTATGATGGCATTGGTTTATTATTACTTGACCCAGAACTTTACCCACATTTACAACAACGCTTGAGCTTATGGCCCTCAGACACCAATGAAGATTGGGAAATACATTATACATCGCTGCGTATAGAAATCAGTCGCTGCGTATTAACGATGCAAACACTGAATGAGCTAGAACCTGATGATTTAATTTTATTAGAAGACACCCGTTTTCAACAATATGGCACGGTCAAATTATGCATTGACTCCAATTATTATTGCGAAGCAAATTTCACCTCAACCGACAAAACGGCATTAGTCATCAACAATGGATGGAACCCCATGAGTGATAATGAACAAAAACAAAATATTGATCACATTAGCCAAATTCCCGTACAGCTTTCATTTGATTTAGGGCAAAAAACATTATCGTTTAATGAAGTGCGGCAATTACGCCCCGGTTCTATTTTAGAGTTAGGCATGACACTTCCCGAACTGATTCAAATTCGCTCGCAAAATCGTCAAATCGGTACGGGGGAATTAGTTGAGGTCAATGGGCGCGTTGGTATACGCATTATTAATCTTTTCAACAAGAAAACCAAAGGTAGCTAAGGTATGGAATCCTTAGCCAACCCTATTGTTTTAGTTGCTGGGTTAACTTTACTCAGCCTTGCGCCTTTTCTTGCCATTATGCTTAGCTCTTTTGTTAAATTAACTATTGTTATGCATTTGATTCGTAGTGCATTAGGTTTGCAACAAGAGCCACCCAATATTGCGATTAGTGGAATTGCGATTATTTTGTCAATTTACATTATGGCACCTGTCGCAATGGAAACTTACGAAATATTCAACAGCCACAACGTCAGTATTGAAGATATTCACAATCCACAATTGGTTGATGCGTTAAATTCAAGTAGCGAACCGTTACGCAATTTTTTAAACAAACACTCAACGGAAAGTGAAAGGCAGTTCTTTGTGCAAACCACACAAAAAATCTGGCCGCCCAAATATGCACAAAATATGACAGGGGATAATTTATTAGTATTAACGCCTGCCTTTATGGTTAGCGAGTTAACTAATGCCTTTCAGATTGGCTTTTTACTGTTTTTACCGTTTGTTATCATTGACTTGATTGTATCTAATATTTTGATTTCAATGGGCATGATCATGGTTTCACCTATGGTAATTTCGTTGCCATTTAAATTATTGCTGTTTGTATTAGTGGATGGTTGGTCACGCTTAATTCACGGTTTAATTTTGAGTTATTGATGCTATGAATGAAACCCAAATCATGCATTACACCGCGCAGGCAATGGAATTGGTTTTATACTTATCCATGCCTGCTATTTTAGCAGCTACTATCGTGGGCTTGATTATTGGTTTACTGCAAGCCTTGACTTCGATTCAAGAACAAACCTTACCGCACGGATTTAAACTGATTGCCATTATGTTTGCCATTGCTGCAACTGTGCGTTGGATGGGTCCAGAATTATTTTTATTCACGCAAAACGCTTTTGATCAAATACCACAGGTACACTACCGCTAATGGAACCCAGTATCATCCAATCATGGCTAACCGCGTGGGCATTAACAGCACCACGCATTTTAGTTGCGTTTGCGGTGTTACCTATCCTTACGGATCAAATCATTCCTAGCGGCTTGCGCAATGGTATTTTACTCATTCTTTCACTTTACGTTTTGCCATTAACACACGAACAATTCTTAAATGTCAACCTAAGCACCATTCATTTATTAGCATTAGTGATTAAAGAAGGTGTGCTTGGTTTATTGATTGGTTACGCGCTAAGTGTGCCTTTTTGGGCAATCAAAGCGACGGGATTTTTAATTGACATGCAACGTGGGGTAATGAGTGCTTTATATTTCTCGCATACGACAGGCAATATGGTGTCACCTATTGGAAACTTTTTGAGTTTATTACTTACCACTTTACTGTTAACCAGCGGAGGGTTTATGACACTGTTGCAAACCCTATTTCTCAGTTATAACACCTGGCCGCTGGATCAGTTGAC
>CAZJDN010000021.1:0-7592 GCA_964544775.1 uncultured Thiothrix sp. | reverse complement strand
GATTACATGAAAGATAGTTTTGTGAAAGTCAGCCTTGTGTTACCGCAACTAGAGAACTTGTTGCGATGAGTGGTGACAGCAGTCAAGAAAAAACCGAGAAAGCCACCCCGCGAAAGTTAGACAAAGCTCGTGAAAAAGGGCAAGTTGCCCGTAGCAATGATATTCCTTCCATCTTTGTGTTAGTAACTGCTTTTGTCTATATTTGGTTTACATGGGATTGGACAGTTAAAAAGCTACAAGATTTTTTTACCATTATACCGCAACTGTATACATTAGAATTTCATAAGGCATTGCAAATTGGTTTAAAAACCATTGTATACGATGGCTTATTTACGATTGCAATTCCGTTTTCTATGGCGACTTTATTAGCAGGATTGATTGGTAACGTCGCTCAATTTGGTTTTTTACTTTCTTTTGAAGCAATCATTCCACGCCCCGATAAAATCAGTTTTTCCAGCGGGTTTAAGCGTATTTTTTCAGGCAAACAGTTCATTACCACCCTGCTCTCACTTGCTAAAACACTCGTCGTCGGTTTTATATTACTGATGATATTGCATACAGGGATGAAAGAACTACTACACGAAGTCAAACAATGTGACGTTAACTGTGAGTACGAAATCGTCGTTTATTTGCTAAAAAAGATGCTCTTTTTTATCTTACCTGCATTGATTGTACTCGCCATTTTTGACTATTTGTACCAACGTACCCAGTTCCTCAAAGACCAACGCATGACCAAAGAGGAAATCAAACACGAGCAAAAAGATACCTTCGGCGACCCGCATGTGCGAGGTGCTCGGCATGGTTTGCGCCGAGAGCTTGCTGAACAGGACATTCAGCAACGTATCCGTACAGCCCGTCTACTGATACTCGACATGGGGATAGCAATTGCGCTGCAATATGAGCAAGGTGTTACCCCGTTACCGATCATCGTCGCCATTGGCAAAGGTATGATGGCGCGAAAAATGGTCGAAATTGCGGTGAAAGAAAATATTCCCTTGGTAACAAACCCCGGTCTGGCACAGGACTTAGCCGACCAAGGTAAAGTTGACCAATACATACCCGAAGACACTGTTAGCCGCGTCGCCCAAGCAATGCGCCAAACGACTGCACAAGTAAAACGCTAATAACAAGACAAACGCGGACGATTTAGCGATGGGTACACAACCCGCCTAAAACAACTAAATATATAATGAGGGCATTATGGAACAAGAAAAGCAAGCGATGACTTTTGCCCAACGGATTGCGAGCTGGTGGCAAAATCTACAGCAGACGGATCTGCGAGCACAAGCGCACTACATGATTTTCCGCACCACGCAACAGCTTAAACAAAAAAATGACTTGTTGAGCTATTACAAACAACGTTTTATGGATGATTGGTTGAAATGGCTGGGCATAGGTGTAGGCGTAACAGGTTTGCTCATGTTGTTGAATCCCGATGGCGTGTGGCGTTGGCAATTGCTGTGGATTGTTCTCGCTGGATTACTTGCCCCATTAGTAGCTGACTTTTGGCTAGGATTGCAAAAACTGTTTACCGAATACCCCGGTAAACAACTGATTGGGCAAGTCCTCACGCTAGAACAAGGGATCGAGGATGGAAAAGGTACTGCACGGGTTGATAACCAAACGTGGCAGATCAGCGGGCAAGATTGCCCCGCCCAGACGCAGGTCAGAATCATTGCCATTAATGATCAGACTTTGCACGTTGCCCCCTTAAACCCTATGGCTGAATAATCCATCAGGAGCACCTTATGCCCTCTGCTCAATCACACGCATTTCTTACCGCTATTACCCGCCGTAGCGACCTTGCATTAGCCTTTTTGCTGGTATCTATCATCGCTTTGATGATTTTACCCATGCCAACATTGGTGCTGGATTTACTGATCGGCTTCAATATGGGGCTAGCTATCTTATTGTTAATGGTGGCAATTTATATTCCATCACCACTATCTTTTGCCTCCTTCCCTTCGGTTTTATTACTCACTACCCTCTTTCGATTATCGTTGGGAATTGCATCTACTCGCTTGATTTTACTCGAAGCTGACGCAGGTAAGATTATTCAAACTTTCGGTGAATTTGTCGTTGGAGGTAGTTTAATCGTTGGTTTGGTTGTTTTCCTCATTATTACGATTGTGCAATTTATCGTAATAACCAAAGGCTCAGAGCGCATTGCCGAAGTCAGCGCACGTTTCTCTTTGGATGCCATGCCCGGTAAACAAATGAGCATCGACAGTGATATGCGAGCAGGGGTTATTACCTTGGCAGATGCGCGTTCACGGCGTGGAAAATTAGCCCTAGAAAGTCAGTTATTTGGCTCAATGGACGGGGCAATGAAATTCGTCAAGGGTGATGCAATTGCGGGTTTGGTCATTATTTTGGTCAATATTATTGGTGGTTTATCCATCGGTATGTTGCAAAATGGCATGGCAATGGGTGAAGCCTTACAACTTTATTCCATTTTGACCATTGGTGACGGGTTGGTATCGCAAATTCCCGCCCTGTTTATCTCGATTGCCTCTGGGATTATTGTTTCACGGGTTACGGTGGACGAAGACAGTAATCTCGGTTCTGACATCGGTAAACAATTGCTGGGTCAACCCAATGCCCTGCTTTCAGCTTCCGGCATTGTCGCAGCAATGGGATTAGTTCCCGGCTTCCCTACCCCAGTCTTTTTATTTCTCGGTGCAGTACTTGGCATTACAGGTATGTCATTGCGCAAAGTACAAAACCGCATGGACTTTGCAGAAGCCGAAGTCACTACCGTTATTGGGCAAGAAACCGACAAAAATGGGGCGCAATTAGGTACTACTAACAAACTAGCGTTAGAAGACATGGCTCCGCTTTCACCTGTTTTGGTGGAATTACCACCACAAGCCAAGACATTATTTTCCCTCGAAACACTCAATCAAGGCTTCATGGAATTACGGCGCGAATTTTACCTTGATCTGGGTGTACCCATTCCGGGAATTAGTTTGCGCATTTCATCACCACTGGAAGCAGAGGCTTACCGCATTTCCATTCGTGGCATCCCCATTGCACAAGGAAAATTAAAAGCCACCAGCGACACGACTAACACTTCCAATAGTAGCGAACTGGTCGTGGGCACACAGCCGCCATTACGTCCTGCCGTACCGGATAGCATCAAAACCATTAACACCCACCTTGCGTATCTATTACGCAAACATGCTGCCGAATTCATTGGCATCCAAGAGGTTCATACACTTTACAGCCGCCTCGAACAAGCGGGTTATTTGGAATTGGTGCGAGAAGCACAACGCGCGGCTTCCACTACCAAAACGGTGGATGTATTACGTCGCTTGTTAAACGAAGGCATTTCTATCCGTGACTTGCGCCAAGTGTTAGAAACATTGGTTGAATACGGTGACGCTGAAAAAGACACCGGAATGCTAACCGAACGGGTACGCATCAGCTTAAAACGGCAAATTTCTTACGCTTTCACCAATGGCACAGGTGTTTTACCCGTGTATATGTTCGCCCCGGACACCGAAAAATTGCTGCAAAACAACCTGCGGCAAACGCCAACGGGGGTGTTTTTTGCTTTACAACCGGATATTACCCAGCACTTTGCGAATACCGTGCGCGATTTGGAGGCGCAACACAGCAATGACAACGTGCGCCCCGTCATTCTTACTGGCTTAGAATTACGGCGGCATGTACGGCGGCATCTGGAAAGTAGTTTTAACAGCCTCCCCGTTTTATCGGTGCAAGAATTAGCCAACACCATCTCCATCAACCCTGTTGGGGAGATTCGCCTCACATGAGCAGTGCCGGACAAACCTTCAATTTCCGCCCATTAACCAACCGTTTACGGGCTGCGGTTGAACAATGCCAACCACTCGTACTGCACGGGCGGATTGTGCAAGTCACGGGAACAGTGGTGCGAGCCATTGTACCGCGTGTCAAATTGGGCGAGTTATGCCTCTTACACAACCCCGGCGAAGAACGCGAAATTCCTGCTGAAGTCATTGGCTTTGAACAAAATATCGCCTTACTCGCCCCTATCGGCGATATGCAAGGCGTATCCGCGCACACCCAAGTCATTACCACAGGCAAAATGCTGGAAGTACCTGTAGGAGAAGCCCTGCGTGGATGTGTACTTGATGGCATTGGGCGGGTACAAGAAGGCATCGGCAAACCTGCACCGAAACTGACGGAACATTACCCCATTTACGCCAATCCACCCGACCCCTTATCACGCCAGCGGGTTAACCGCCCTTTGTCATTGGGCATTCGCGCCTTGGATGGCTTAATTACCTGCGGTATTGGGCAACGCATCGGCGTATTTGCCGGAGCGGGCGTGGGTAAAAGTTCACTCCTGAGCATGTTAATCACCCATGCTGAAGTCGATGTGTATGTCATTGCTTTAATTGGGGAACGTGGACGCGAGGTACGCGAATTTATTGAGGAAGCCTTGGGGCAAGCAGGCATGGAAAAAACCATCATGGTGGTAGCAACTTCAGATCGCCCTGCGATTGAACGTTTAAAAGCCGCTTACGTGGCAACCGCCGTTGCTGAATATTTCCGTGATCAAGGTAAAAATGTGCTGTTACTGATGGATTCTTTAACCCGTTTTGCCCGTGCGCAACGTGAAATTGGTCTAGCAGCAGGCGAAGCCCCCGCACGGCGCGGCTTTCCACCGTCGGTATTTTCGGAACTTCCCAAATTAGTCGAACGCGCAGGCAATTCAGCCATCGGCTCAATTACTGCTTTTTACACCGTTTTAGTCGAAGGCGATGACATGAGCGACCCAATTGCGGATGAAGTACGTTCATTGTTAGACGGGCACATTATGTTATCGCGTGACCTTGCATCCGCCAACCATTACCCCGCGATTGATGTTTTAGCCAGCCTAAGCCGGATCATGCCGCAATTAGTATCCCCCGAACAACGGGCTGCGGCTGCCCACTTACGCAACTTATTAGCCAAATACAAAGAAATTGAATTTTTACTGCGTGTAGGCGAATACAAACACGGCTCAGACCCATTAGCCGATGAATCCATCCGTAAAATGCCACTGATTCAAGCATTCCTAAAACAACCACCGCATGAATATTCACACCTCAATGCAACGGTAATGCAACTATTACAACTGGCAAATTAAGACATGAACATTGATTTAGAACCATTAAAAAAATTACGCACACGCCGCATGGAACAATCGTTTGTTGAGTTGCAAGCACAACGCAAAATCTTGGATGAATGGATTACAAACTTGGCGCAACAAGAACAACAACTGCTAGCATTTCAGCAATGGCGCGTTCAACACCAAGATTACCTCTTTGCCAGCTTGCAAAATCAAGCCTTTGACCCGCAAGCATGGCTAAATTACCGCCTTACGCTGGAACAATTACAACAGCAAGAAGATGATTTACGAGCCGCCATTAACAAAACCCAGCAATCGGTAGCCGCCGCCAATACACAAGTGGAAACTGCACACAAACATTCTACCGAAGCCAATGTCAAACTCGAAAAGCTCAAAGAAATCATGCTGCAACTTCGCGCCGCGCAAAAGCCATCCGCAGAGCTTGCTCAATAACTTGTAACTGTTGTTCCAAACCTGCGTTCACAATGCCAATATCCGACTCCAATACGCAATCATCTTCACGCAATTGTGGATCACCCACCACTTCCAAACTGCGAAAACGGTGCGGAATCGCTTCCAATTGCGCAGTCACCGCCGCATGCTGTTGTGGATGCACCCGCACTAATAGTTTGTGGCTGCCACGCACCAGTTCCAAACCACCTAAAACTGCTTCGCGCACCCGTTCTTCTTGGTCAAAACCGCGCATAACTTTACGCACTGCATTAATCACAACATCGACCAATTCATCTTCTAACTTAACCAAGGTATCGTTCACCCGTCCCGCAAATAACACCATTTGTTCGGAAGCCTGCCGATTTGCCCGCTCTTGCCCCTCTTCCATACCGCGTTGAATGGACTTTGCTAACGCCACGGCTGCTACTTTTTCACGCTGACGGTAACGTTGCTCCAATTGTTGCATGAGCTGTTCATACGTCACCATTTGCTCATAATCAGCGGCTTTAAGGATTTGCTGCCCCGCATTTAATTGCGAACCCAGTGGCTTAACTGAAAAGAATTTTTCCATCGTGTCCGACCCCTATTTTTACTTCAATAGCAACTTTTTGTACTAATACGGCACACTCACCTGAATTGTCATTCCAGCGACTACCAATTCGCGCGTAACGCTTCCACAATACATACCACTCACGGTCTAGCTTAAACATGAGCCGTTTCCAAAAAGCATCAGGAAAACGGTTAAACGCCGCACGCAAACACAATAAACCCGCTAGTTCCATGCGATTTTTTAGGCTCATCGTACTGGGAAAAGCAGGCAATTTACCAATATTGTGTGTCAGCAACGGTGCGCGTTGCTGCATGAAGGCGTATAAATCTTCGCCTACGTTATGCCGTAAGCGGGTAATGTCATCGCGGGTAATAACTAACCGCACTAAATCGCGATACAAGGTAGCACCAAGGTATTCAACCAACTGACGAATATCTTCCCCAGACCACAGCGCGATCTGTGACAACGGGCTACGAAAATCAAAAAAGACGCTTTCTGCCACCCCTAAACGGTTCGACAAATAACGCGCAAGCCCACTTTCACTCCGCCGATTACTCAGCAAACGCTGAAGGACAGTACCTTCCGGCATGGATTTCACCCAACTTTCATGCACATATAGATCAGGGCGGAAGTTAAACTTCCACACCGCACGGGTTAAGGCATCATCAATATCAATATTTTTTGGAACCTGCATGAATCACAGCACACTTGATTATTTATGCATTGCATTATCCGTCCGTGTTGTATCCCCCTCACTTGCTTCCAGACAAATGGAGCAATAAAAGCCCTAAAACCGTTCGTAAGGCACTTTGGCGCATTTATCCCTAGCACTTAAACATGCATTCGAGAGCTGTCACATACTTCAAACCAATCAAGAGCCACAAACCCCAAATGTGCTCATGACAAAAATTTACCGTGCCGAAGATGATGGCCCAGGTTTCGGAAAGGAACTCTGAAGCCAGTTCCAAGTGAAGTAGTACGTGCTTTGCCGTCTTGGGCAGGTAAACAACAAGGTTGAAATGACTTCAGCCAACTCATGGTTCAAAGCATAAGGAGCAAAATAATGCTTAATTTGAATACACAAAATACAACATCCAGCAATTCATGTGCGTGTACTGGCGACTACGGCAACACATCTTCCACAGGTTCAACGTCTTCTGGTTCAAGTTCTAGTTTTGGTGGTTTAGGCAATCTACTCAGTTCATGCGGTGGTGGCAACCAGTCCATTCTGATGATGGCGTTACTGAACATCATTGTGCAGTTGTTGCAACAGATGCAAAGTGGTCAAGGCAATAGCGGCAGTGGTTCTAACGGTTCTGGCGGCGCAGGTGGCTCTAACGGTGCTGGTGGAACAAGTGGCTCTAATGGCTCTGGAGGCACAGGTGGTTCTCATGGCAGTGCTGAGTGCGGTCATCATGGACACCACGGTCATGTAGGTGCTCAAGGTGCTCAAGGTGCTCAAGGTGCTCAAGGTGCTCAAGGTGCTCA
>CAZJDN010000020.1:22147-23573 GCA_964544775.1 uncultured Thiothrix sp. | reverse complement strand
CGACGCTACACCAAACAACGCGAGAGTTCAAGCACCATGAATACCTAAACTCAACTTTAGTTGTATTGATTACAATAAGTTAACTTGATATAACATTAAAATATGTGGGGGATTATACATTGTTTGTTATCTTAATATTATTGAATAACAAACAATAGCGGGCTTTTTCTGCAACATATAGGGAGTTGCTAGCATGTTGAACCTTAAAAAAAGGTATTTACCATTATCTGTATTATTAGCATCAATATCACTGTCTGGTTGTAATGATGGAACTACATCCTCAGAAGAAACATTACTTACATCAAACAATTCGGCAGCAGCCTTTGATGATGCATCCGTCTATGACAGCATTGATAAAATAGGGGTTGAAAGGATTGGCTCAGGCAAAGATTTATCTGAAGCAAACAAAGCGGCAAATCGGGGAGAGGCTCGCGTTATTGCAACAGTAGCAACCGATAGTGCAAGCAATAATGATAGTTTCGAGATGAAAGCGGGAGAGTTTCACCGTGTAGAAGTTGATGTCACAACGGATAAAGACCATCCTAATGGATTGAAAGTCGAATTAACACTGGTATCAAATGTAGATACAGAAACAGGAGTTTCCGAGATTCCATTAGCAGGTACATCGAAAGTAATGACCGCAGGAAGTAATAGCATCGTCTTTGACGATGTTCTAATACCAAAAGAAATCCCTGCTGGAGAATATCGACTGATTGCCCGCGCAGAAAAAAACAATTTAGAAGAGGTGGTTAACAGTCACGCTGCCATGAGCGATATTCCAGAATTTGGTGGCATCAATGTGAAAATATTGGCAGCGGATAATATTACCCACGTCGACCTTGTGGATGCTAAAAATGGGGAGGAAAGCATTGATTTAGTTGCTCCAGCCGATTTTAAAGACGGCTATACGCTTGAACCCACAGGTGGTGCGGAATTACAACTTTATAGTACCAGTTCGCAAAAACAGAACATTAACCTCTCTGCTAAATTAAAATTCCCCAGTGGAGCATCTTTTGACCTTGGCTTATTAGATACAAATCTTGGAACCATTTCTGATACCCTTCCTTATGAGCTACCCGGAGAATCTCAAGTAGAACCAGAAGGACAAGGTGTAAGTGCTGTTTATTACATAAAAGAAGCTGACTTCAACAGTATTCTCAATGAAATTAAACAAGATTTAGCACAGGGTGGTGTTGATGGCACAGCAGGTACAATTGAATGGCATTTATCAGATGCTGATGGTCAGGATATTGCTGATGAAAACATCGACTCCGACATAACTTTAACCAAATTTATTGAAAATCTTGACTACGATACTGCCGCAAGAGGGGCGGCTACACTACAAAATACTGTATCAGGGCGTTCTGATAACGTTAGTACGTCAGAATATGCTAATGGTTTATTATTCAAAGACGAAGCAACACTG
>CAZJDN010000020.1:18165-22047 GCA_964544775.1 uncultured Thiothrix sp. | reverse complement strand
GAATGTAAACAGTCAATATTCAGCATCATCTAGCATTGCAGAAAAAGAGCAAATGTTGACTGATGCATCCAGCAGTGAATTATCAGTGGAACTGCCCTCCAAAGGATGGCACGAACGGAAAACATTGGCACAAACTAAATTTGTCATTGGTCCCGTCCCAATGGGTATCGAAGCTGGTGTTACTGGCGATATACAACCAAGATTAGCCGCTGTGGTAGAGGGCAATAAAGCGAGAACAGAAGCCAGTATTCCTATTACATTGGGCGGATTCTTATTTGGTGGTGTTGATACGGGAGTAGCAAAGGCCGGCGTTTTAGGCGACCTTAGTGTCGTCGACCTGAGTGCCCCTGTGGTCTCTGAAGGTAAGCTCTCTGTTAATTCCAATACAAACAAGTTTTCCATTACAGCAACTAATAGTTTAGACATGCAACTTCGATTGCTAAGAGGCACTGTATCTTTAGCTGCCAATTTAGTAAAAATTAAATGGTGCAAAAAATGGGGAATTCCATACCCGTGTGGAGAGTATGAAGGTACACCAGACTTCACACTCCCCTTATATACATCGCCTTGGGCTTTTAATCGCTCTTGGCCGTTGTTTAATACCTCAACACCAAAGTCATTTGATGTACCGTAATATTGATCATACCTAAGGTAAAGGGTAGTAGTTTACACCTACTACCCCATCTATATTCATACTGAGGATAAAGGACATGATCAAGAGATTACTAGAGTTAACCACACTGTGCCTAGGCGTGACATTTTCCATAACGACAGTACAGGCTTGTGACCAAGCCTATCAATACAGTGATGCATTCCAAATCAACACCAATTATGGCAAGAAAACTTTTAGTGAACAAAAAACAGTAAGTGGCATTATCCATGTCCGCACACTTTCTGATAAGAATGAAAAACAATACACTTTATTTTGGTTAGAAGATTTAGCAGCCAAGGATAAAAGTATTGACACCAACTCTATTCATACACCATTTCTCGTAATAAATGACATACCGATAGATAAAAAAGAGATTGAAAAACCGAATTTCATTATTAAAGAACTGCAAACGCCATCTCATAATAAAAAATTACATAGTCAGTTAATTGGGTTAGTAGAACTGCTCCAATTCCAAACAGGCGATGGAGCATTTCAGTGGTTAGATAGCATGGGAAAAGCAAATATAGAACAAAAATCTATAGATAGCCATGCTCACACCATTAAACGCCTAAAACAATATCAGCAAGGTAACGAATCATCTGATATTACGTTTTTGGAAAGCAACATTCAACTTGAAGTAGATAATACAGGTTGTTTCCTTAATAAAACAACAGGGGATGAGCAAGTTAAGTCTACCATAGAAGCGATGAAAGCCGAGATGTTGGCAACCCGCCACTTCAAACTACTTAAAGATAACCAGAAACGACTACCAGCGGAGCATTGGTTTATGCAACTTGGTACAGATATATCCACATGGAAATTACCAGAAGGAAGTAAGATTACAAAGAATATAGCAACGATGCCCTTGAAAGAAGCCATTACTAAATTTACTGAATTCAAGCAACAAATGCTTGCGGCGATACAAGATAAAGATGAAAGAGTACTTGATCAGTGGGTATTAAAAAACATTGCTTTCTTAAAAAACTTACCCAGTCTATTGAAAGAAAATCCACTTGATGATGAGTTAAGTAAAAAACTATTCGCCTCTTTAGGGTTTATTGATACCCCTGAAACCGTTGCTATCCTAGGTAATGTCTTGCTAACAACAGATGTTCCAGAAACAGAACGGTTTCGTTCCCTCATGGCACTTAAAAATACCAATGCTCAAATGGATGAACAGCAGTTAGATGCAATCATCGACTATGGGCTTAACCCAACAACTACTAACGATTACCTTCAAAAAGCAACAGGCATGTTGGTAGGAACTTTTGCTAAAGAACGCATAGAAAGTAATCCCTCACAAGCCGAATACATTAGTGAAAAAGTAATTTCAGCAATACAACAAAACTCCAATAACACAGTCGTAGCATTAGCTGCCGCAGGCAATATGCATGAGATAGCAACAGCTAATGTATTAGCCGCTGTTGAATCAAACCTCATGACAAGCAGTGACACATTATCCAAAGCAGAAGCAGCTGAATCTATTGATAAAATTGGGCGAACCAATCTTACCTCTACAACGTTTGAGTCCTTGTGGTCTAATGAAAAATCTCAAGACACTAAGGAAAAAATCATTCTGGCATCTGCCAGAGCAGAAGATGCCACAACCAATACCCAATACCAACAATCTTTGCTCAATATTGCCCAAGACAAACATGATGTAGCCAACACACGTATGGCAGCCTTGGGAGCATTACAAACTGCTGGGTATGGGAAAAATAACGATCAAAAAGCCGTCATAAAAAAACTAATGATTGGAGAAACCGATAAAGCCATTATATTGAAAATGGCGAAACTATACCGTGGTGAGTAATGTACCGATTTGTATAACAAACATCTATTATCCCATCGCAGTACGAACAGCCGCAACTTCGCGTTCGGTTTGTAAACGGGTTAAGGCAACATCGCGTTGGATCATTTCTAACGCTAATTCCTTGGCGACGTGGATTTCCTCCAAGGCTTGTTCGGCTTTCGCATCTGCTTCTGCCTTGAAACGAATGTGTTGTAATCGCGCCAGAAACTCCTTACGTTCCCACTCCATGCGCTCTAAAGCCACATCAAACTCAAAACGTTTATCAGATAATTCCGCTTCACCTTGTTGCTGCTTGCGTTGCTTGGCGTAACTCAATTGCATCTGTTCCAACAAAGCTAAACCCTTTACATCCAAATAGTTAGTTGGATCATAGAAACGGGTTTCAGTCTGTTCTAAGCGCACCAATGACAACGACACTAATTCAAAACCGTATTGCGCTAAGGCTTGTTTACTCACCAACGTGACTTGCGTGAGGAAGGCTTTACGGTGCTGGTGCAAGGCTTCCAGCGTGTGCGAAGCAACCGTCGTCTCGATCAGGGCTTGGTAATCGGTTTCGCACCAACGTTTAAAGACCCCGCTTTCCAACCCTGCTTTGCCCCAAGTACGTGCCGCCGTCAAGATCATATCAGGCTGTTTTGATAAACGAATACTCGCAACCACACTTACATCAATACGCAGTAAATCTTTGGTACGCAAAGATTTTTCTCCCGTTGCAAGCAGTTCCAAGCTGTAGGTTTGCAAACTCAGCGGTAATAGTTGATGCACACCGGGAATTGCCCACGCAATGCCTTGTAACAATACTCGCTGCCCCCCCAAACCATTACGCAGGTAAACCATGCCCACAGGTACGTGTACGAGGCAAATGTAAGCACTCAACAGTACAATCAACAACGACAGAATCAGCACGCCTAGATCAAACATTCCGCAATTTACCCTAATGTAGAACCGGAAACTCGCCCCTCAAAATACACATCCAAGAGTTGTAACGGGCGCACACCAAGGACTTCCGCCACACTCATTACGGTAGAAAGACGAATCTCTTTTATATCTGAATTCAGTAAGTTATACCAAGTTTGGCGCGATATTTTAGCGCGTTTCGCAACTTCTGCATTGGATAGCCCCTGTCTCCGCATCTGTTGTAGTAAAAAGGCTGATAAAGCCTGTGCAGACATAATGTTCCCTCAACATTTTATCTTTGTTGTGGCTGCATTTTTACCATACTTCTCGCATAAAAACACATCACTATGTCCAACCCATTGGACACAAACTTGTGTACAATCCAAGCAGGGCTAAAAAGTGACATGTCTGCTCAACAATAAAACAACTTAAACAACTCGATAAAAACGAAGGGCGTATATATGAAAAAGAAACTACTTCTGCTATCTATTGCAGCAATTCTCGCCACACCTACAACATT
>CAZJDN010000020.1:0-18065 GCA_964544775.1 uncultured Thiothrix sp. | reverse complement strand
AAAAGAAACTACTTCTGCTATCTATTGCAGCAATTCTCGCCACACCTACAACATTTGCTGCTTATGACAGTAACACCGATATAAATAATACATCTAATGGTTACGATGCTGTTGATAAACAAACAGTTACCCTAACCGTGCCAGAAATTGCCCTCCTAGATGTACCAGAAAGCAGTGTTGCTATTGATGTAACATCACTCGCTCCAACTGCCGCAGGGGATGGCTTTGCAGGAAGTGTGAGTTCCTCAGCACAAATACTAAAAATTAGCTCGAACAGTGAAGCAGGCAGTGCTACTGGGCGTAAGTTAACCGCTAGTGTAGCAGCAGCACTACCAACTAACTGGAAATTAACCATTACTCCTTCAACCACAATTGGTTCCGTATCATCAACACTTAGCCTTGATGATACAACAACCTCCGCAGATTTAATTACAAACATCCTTAACAAGCGTCAGGATAATGCAACTCTGACCTATAGCTTTGGTCCTAAAGCTAATGGCGATATGATGGCATTCTCTGCTGCTGACGGAACAGCTAAAACCATCGATATTACGTATACGCTATCTGACGTGTAAACAGTTACTAATACCTGTTCGGGTAGGAAATATCCTCCCCGAACAATAGATTATATAATGGGGCTGTTAGAGTAATAAAATATGCAATTTTGGCAACAACTATTGTCAGGTTTTTTGCTGATTAGCGTATTTACAAATACGCAAGCGGCAACTATTACCGTAAGCCAATGGAACTACACACTAGCAGACAATATCGTAAATGCGGGAGATTATTACGCTCCTACCCTTGATAGCCCTGCCAATGCCAGTCGAATAACAATTGATTTAGGCGGAATAGCGACCTACTGGAAAGTACAAGCCAAACGCGAATCCAGTAGTGGTATTAATATTTCTGTTATGCGTACAGGCAATGGTAGCGGTGATGGTTCTATTGCTGACTCCAATCTTGGCAGCGGTTTAATATTGCTTAATCAATCATTCAAAACACTTTTTTGTGGGTACGGTAGCAATACTCGCACTGATATACCATTACAATTCCATCTTTCTAATCTCGATGTTGACGACGGTTATAGTACATCGGGAACGCCACTTAATATTCCAATTACTTATCAGATTATTACCAATACAACATCACTTGATTGTACCTAGCATAGCGATTAAAACTGAGGGGCTTATTACATGAAAAATACTGTTTTGAAAAGCACTGCATTTGCATTAACTTATTTATTCTTAAATCCAGCACACGCAGCAGTAATGCTCTCTGGTGGATTAACACATGAATACAATCTTAATCCGGGTGGGACAGTTAGCGGCGTACTGGAACTAAAAAACACAGGTTCAGAGCCTGCGGAAGTTAAAATCTACCAAGAAGATGTTAACGTTAAAGCAGATGGCAGCACTGAATATGCCCCTAGCAGTGGTAATCACACTCGCTCTAATGCTAATTGGATTAACCTGAGCACAGACCGTGTAACATTATCTCCCGGTGCAAGTCAAAGCGTGCCTTATACTTTGCAAGTTCCTAACAATAACTCACAAGGCTCTTATTGGAGCATGTTAATGTTAGAACCCATTTCACAAAATTCGCGTGAATCGCAATTGGCTAAATCCCCCGATGAAAACTCCCTGACTATTCATCAAAAAGTGCGCTATGCCGTACAAGTTATTACTAACATTGGCAATCAAAGCAGTGCTAATTTGAAATTTGAAGCTCCTCATGTGAGCAAGGGTGAACAAGGTGAACGTGCTTTTTCCGTTGGCATTACGAATACAGGCACACGCCATAGTCGCCCGAAAGTATGGCTAGATGTTTATGGTGCAGATGGCAATAGCATTGGTAAATTCAATGCGGAAACACACGGGTTATATGTTGGCGAACGCGAAAACTTTAGCATCAACATTAATGACTTAAAACCGGGTAATTATAAGGCTCTGCTGGCAGCAGAAGATAATAACAATGGGCAAGTTTTTGGTTCAGATGTCAACCTAACGATCAAACCTTAATTTGTTACGACATAAAGGGGCGATACAAGTGCAACAATCTCAGCCAAGCGCGAAACGGGATGCTTTGCGTTTAACACTAGCCGCCAGTTTGTTAGTGCTAACACAAGTAGCTACGGCTGCGGATGAAATCAACATCACCCCTGCTCAACGCCAAATTACCACCAAAAAACTGGGGATTATTACGCTCCGGTTTGAAGTGGAAAACCGTTCTGGCGAGGCACAACAGCTCCAAGAAAGTTTAACCCTGCCAACAGGTTGGGAATTAATTACCAATACCGCGCCTTTCTACCTTGCCAGTGGAGCGCGGGATGTACGGTTAATTCACGTCGTCGTGCCCAATGGTACGCCATCAGGCACGTACCTCATTGGTTATCAAATTTCTGCGCAAGATAATGGTGGCATAACTAGCAGTCAAACTGTCGCCATTCAAGTGGAAGAACAAGCAGGCATTAAACTCGCCGCTATTTCACCACCAAGCAGCTTATTAAGTGGCGAAAGTTATGATGCAGGTTTTTTATTAGAAAACACAGGGAATCACGCCGTTACTTATACCTTATCTGCCGATGATGATGAGGGTTATATTACGGGAATATCCCCCCGCAGTATTAAACTTGAAGCGGGAGAATCAGGTGAAATCACCGTTTCAGGAAAAATCCCCGCCAATTTAGCAGAAAGTAGTACCTATCGGATTAATCTCTCTGCCAAAGGTGGCGGCAAATCCACGGAAGAATCCGTCACCATTCCATTAATTTCCCGTACCCCAAAAGGTATCGGAAAATACCAAAAGTTGCCGGGGAAATTAACCACTCGTTACACTAACCAAAAACACATTAATGCTGATGGTAGCGAAATAGATACCAGTCAAGCACAAGTCGAATACACTGCACGCGGCGCAATTGACCAAGAAGGCAAACATAATCTCGAGATACAATTACGTAACGGGCGTGACCGTAATGACAGTGATATAAATACCAAACAACAAGCCGATTACCAAATCAATTACAGTAACGATGAGTTACAAATTAACACTGGCAATCAAAACTTCCACACCAGTAATCTCAGTGGTAATGCGTTATCGGGTATTGGGGTTGAAACTGTTTACAAACCTAAAAATAAAAAACAACGCAAACCATTAGAAGTAAGGGCTTTTGCAGGGCAAAGCCGTCCGCACGATCTGATTAAAGAAAAAGTATCAGGGGCAGCCGTACAATACCAAGTCGATGAAATTGAAGCGGGGGCAAGTGTTATTCGGCATCAAAAAGCCCCAACAGATACCGAACCCGCTAAAGATGAAACCATTACGGCAGTTAATGCCGCGTGGCAGGGGGAAAATACGGGTATTCGCACCGAAGTCGCAAAAGACAGTGATGCACAAGCCTGGAGTGTGGACGTTAATGGGCAATGGCACGAAGTCAGCGCAAATGCATCTTATGTCAGCGCGGATACACAATTTGATGGCAGTAATACCGATACAAAACAAGTTTACGCCAATGCGCGTTACCAAATTGATGACAATACTAATATTGAAGCCAATACACGCCACACACGAAATAATTTAGCCCAAGATCAAACCAAAGAAATCCGCCAAGATAAAGAATCCCAGATTAAAGTTAGCCACAGTTTTGGTGAGGAACGCCAAATCGAAGTTAGTTTAGGGCATAAACAACGTACCGAAAAAGACCTACGCCCTGTTGCAACAACTGACCGTGAAATCGCTGCAACCACGTTAGAATACCGTCATCAATTTGAAACCTTTAATGTGCGTGCTGAAGTTGCCCACGGTTTACGTAAAGACCGCCGTAAAAAAAGTCGCCACGGTAATAAGCAAGAATTTGTATTTAACTGGAAACCCAGCAAAGCTATTGATGTTAATAGTAACTACAGCATTAGTAATGACTTAGATAGCGAAGGCAAAGCCACAACCACAGGCATTAATGCCGCATATAAGATTAATCGACGTAACACGTTAACGGGCTATTTGCAGCGCAATAAAAATGACAGTGAAAACAGTCATGCTGATAGTTTTGAAGTAAAATATAGCCATGACATGAAAAGCCTTGGCAGTATTGACCTAAGTGCACGGCGGGTTAATAACCTAGCCAGCGATGGTAAAATAAGCCATGACAATATTATGCAAGTGGAATATAGCGTGCCACTAGACATGCCTATTCGCAAGCGAACCAATATTGGCTCAGTACGCGGAAAAGTTCACTTTGCCCACGATCAACGCCCAGCTAGCGATGTCGTATTACAAATGGGGGGGCAATATGCCGTTACTGATCAAAATGGGGAGTTTAATTACCCTGAAGTTTTAGCCAAAGAATACCCGATTCAACTTGATGCAAGCCGCGCCAATACACAAGGCTATATGCTAAGTCACAATGGCGAAGAAGCCACAGTTAATATTACCCCGAAAAAAATTGCCGAGCCTGTATTAGAACTCTACCCAGCTTCACGTATTACGGGAAAACTGCAAACCTATGTTCCAGACAGTGCTTCAGCGTTGAATATTACCGACAGTACAGATAATTTACGCGCAGATAAAGGTTTGAGCAGGGTTTTAATTGAATTACGCCCAACGGGTGAAATAGGCAATCGTATTACCCATAAACGCACTACGTTATACGATGGCAGTTTTAGTTTCGTTGGTATACCACCGGGGCAATGGCAATTAGTCGTCGTAGACAACGATAAAGTCCCTGCCAATTACCACCTAGAGCAAACGCAATTCACCGTTGATTTAAGTTCAGGTGGCACAAAAGATATTCTCATTCGTGCATTACCCATTGCACAAACGATTAAGAAAAACGGCCCTGACAACGGTTTTAATGTGGTGGGTTAAGGTCAAAAAGGAAGCGTTGAGATGAAATTAACACAACTTTTCACTTTTACTGCATTCAGTTGCTTGAGCTTTAATAGCATTGCTAGCGATACGGTAACACAAGGTATCGATCTTGTAATTCCCTTAGTCGCCCTAATTGATGTGCAAGACAGTTTACCAGCCATTAATTTCAGTTCCCCCAACAATGCAGGCGACGGTTTTAGCGCACCCGTGGGCATTACTTCAACCGTTTCCGTTACATCCAATAACCCCAATGCTCGGTTAGAAGTTCATACCAGTAGCGACCTTACAGACATCAACCTATCACTCACTGGTCTTAGTAACCTTTGCAGCCCCGCAAGCCTGAGTGCATTAAGCACCAGCTCACAATATTGCAACATGGGGACGCGGCAAATCACAGGCGGCAGTTTCACCATTAATGCCGCACCCGCAACGGCTAATGGCATGATACCTTACGGCAACTACAGCACGGACATTATTTACACCATTACACAAAACTAACCTTACTGCCGCTAATCGGTTACACAGGAAAAGTTAGGGGAAATAATTTAGCCTGTTAGGGTCAGAACAGGCAGGATACCCCTCATGTACGCCAAATACACTTTCGGTCTAATCGCTATTATTGGTGGAATTGCGTCTGTATTTGCCAATAATAGTACGCAAATACTTAAATTAACCGTACCTAAAGTCATTTTAGTCGATATAAAACCTGCCATGCCTTTTACATTTAATACCGGGGTACAAACAGCCAGCGGGGCAAGCGTATTATCCATTAGCTCCAACGACCCTGATGCAAAACTGCAAATTACCCCTGTTGGGATTAATTTAGCTGTGAATTCAACCGCTTTAAATTGCCCTACACAAGCTACAACCAGCAATATTACGTGCCATATTGGTATGCAACGTATCCAAGGGGGAAAGCTGGCATTCAACGCCACCCGCACAGGTGGCGAAGCCAATATTATTTACACGATAGAGGATTAAATGAAATCGCTCAAGGCTATTCAGCGATTCCTTTTTTCCGGCGTTGCATTTTACGGTAACGTCGCCAGCCCCATAATAAAGGTCCCGACAGAGCGTATAGCAGAAATACCGCGAACAATACACGCGGTGGATTAATTGTGGTTAAAGCAAAGATTAAAACTACGACCAATACCGCAATAAACGGCACTCGGTTACGTAAATCAAAATCTTTAAAACTGTAGAAACTGACATTACTCACCATCAGTAAACCTGCGGCAAGTGTTAAAAACAGCGCGGGCATTTGCACATTACTGCCCAATACCGCTAAATCTTGGAACACCCACACCATTCCCACGACCAATGCTGCCGCAGCGGGGCTAGGTAAACCCACAAAGAAACGTTTATCCACTTTACCAATTTGTGTATTGAAACGTGCTAAACGCAACGCAGCACAAGCAACATAAACAAATGCGGTTAACCAACCCGCTTTACCCCATGCCACACTGTAGTTTTGTAAGTGTACCAATGCCCACTGATACATAACTAAACCGGGGGCTACGCCAAAGGAAATAAGGTCAGACATGCTGTCGTATTCTGCGCCAAACTCTGATTGCGTATTGGTCATACGCGCCACACGCCCATCCAACCCATCAAGAATCATGGCAATAAATACCGCGATACAAGCCGCCTCGAACTTGCCTTGCATCGCAGCGACAACCGCATAGAAGCCACAGAACATAGCTCCGGTTGTCAATAAGTTGGGTAAAAGGTAAATGCCTTTACGCGGATTTGGTTTTAGTTCTGATTGTTGCTCTTCCACTTTGTATTCCCATTTTCCGGTGTTACTGAAGGCTTGGAAACGGCTTGCACCTGCGCCGACTGCGCCACTGTTTGCACGATATTGTTATAAATCATCCAAACCGTATACGCCAAACTAAGCGCACTTCCTGCCAGCAGAATATTAGCCACCATTCTTCCAAAGTGGAATGTATTTTTCTCTGCTTGCTTAGTTGTCACCTGATTTTTTAACAAACAACCACCCAAAATACGCCATTATTACCAACGTAACCACGATCACAATTAAACTTAGGATGCCCATCCAGCTTCCAAACAATAGCGTTGCCATGATAGCCTATTCTCCTACACTAATGACAATAAACGTGTACAATGCCGAGTTTAAGCAAAGACGTGCACATAACTCTGATTTACATCAAGAAAGCAGATATATTGTGCGGGTTTGAGGGATGGTCTTACGGCTATCTTGCAAGTCGTTGACAATTGTCACGGTTCAGGACAACACATGAAGACAGTACCAGTACAAATAGCCAAAAAAGCAGCCGTAGCTTGCCATAATTGCAGCTTGAGTGAACTTTGCCTCCCACGCGGTTTAACCCGTGAGGAACTAGAGCTGTTGGAAAATGCCATAAACAAAACCGTTAAAATCAAGAAAAAAGACTACCTTTTCCACCGTGACGATGCGCAGCATTCCATTTTTGCGGTAAAAGCGGGAGCGGTAAAAACGTCGCTGTCCACACCAGACGGCGAAGAGCAAATTCTAGGTTTCTACTTGCCCGGTGATTTATTAGGCTTTGATGCTTTCGCCAATAACCGCCATACCTGTGACGCACAAGCCTTAGACGATACCTTGGTTTGCGAACTGAATATGGATAGCTTCCAAGAATTATGCGGTAAACTAAGCAGTATGCGTGGGCAAATGATGCGCCAAATCGGTGCTGAGATCGAGCGCGAACACATGTTACTGCTAACGCTGGGACAAATGCGTACTGAAGAACGTCTTGCAACCTTCCTCTCAAGCCTATCAGAACGCAACCGTGAACGCGGTTTCTCTGCCACGGAATTTAACCTACCGATGGCACGGCACGATTTAGCCAATTATTTAGGCATGGCGGTTGAAACCTTAAGTCGCATGTTCTCCCGCTTGCAAGACGAATACATCATCACTGTGCAACACCGTTTGATTAAAATCCAAGACATGAACCGCCTCAAACAGCTTGCCCACCATACTTGCCGCCCTGCAAGCGACGTGCTCTAAACAAACCCGTTAGCGGGTGTGTTAAATCACCCGCGAAAACCGTTGCTGAACATCCTGCTTACGCAGGCTTACGTCAAACACCATGCAAATATTGCGGATCAAGAAACGTCCGCGTGGTGTTACCTCCAAACCGCTTGGTGTAAAACGAATCAGATGGTCATCCACCATTGGTTGCATCAGTTCTAATTCACGTTGGAAATACACGGGGAAGTCCAACCCGTAAACCCGCTCGATTTGGCTGAAATTCAATCCAAAATGGCACGCAAGTTGCTGAATCACTTCACGGCGCAATTCATCATCTGCGTCTAGCGTAATACCACGCACCACAGGCAACTGCCCTGCATCAATCGCAGCGTAATACTCATCCAACGTTTTCGCATTTTGGCTATAACATTCCGCCACACTGCTGATAGAGCTAACCCCCATTGCCACCAAATCGCAGTCTGCGTGCGTGGTATAACCTTGGAAATTGCGGTGCAATGTGCCTTTTTGCTGCGCGAGGGCTAACTCATCATCCGGCTTGGCGAAATGATCCATCCCAATGTATTCGTAGCCTGCGGTAGTCAAATGCTCCACCGCCAATTTCATGATTTGCAGTTTCGTTTCGGCAGAAGGTAAATCCGCTTCATTAATACGCCGTTGCGGCTTAAACAAGTTCGGTAAGTGCGCGTAGTTAAACACCGAAATGCGATCTGGAGACAGCGCAATGATCGTATCCAAAGTTTGACGGAAACTTTCTTCCGTTTGATGCGGTAAACCGTAAATCAAGTCCACGCTAATAGACTTTGCCCCATACGCACGGCAAGCCTCAATGACTGCTAAAGTTTGCGCAATTGGCTGAATGCGGTTAACCGCCGTTTGCACGCGCTCATCCACGTCCTGCACGCCCAAACTAAAGCGATTAAAGCCAATCTCACGCAACACACCTATCGTTTCAGGCGTGACGGAACGCGGGTCAATTTCAATCGAGTAATCCCCCTCATCCCCAGCATGTAAGGCGAAATGCTGGCGAATTTTCCCCATTAACGCACGCATTTCATCGTGATTAAGGAACGTGGGCGTACCACCACCCCAGTGCAATTGTTCAACCACGCGGTCACAGTCATACAACTCAGCCTGCATTTCAATTTCACGGAAAAGGTACTTCAGGTATTTCTCAGACAATGAACGGTCTTTCGTCGCTATCTTATTGCACGCACAATAAAAGCAAATCGTGTCGCAAAACGGGATGTGAAAATACAGCGATAAGGGTAATGGAATGGGGTCTTCATTACTCAGGTAAGCGTGTGCTTTATATTCATCTGCTGTAAATGGCCCGAATGCAACCGCCGTCGGATAAGACGTATAACGCGGTCCTGCCGTGTTGTACCGACGAATCAAATCTGCATCAAATTGGATTATGCTCATACCGACCTCTTTTGTGCCCTTCGGGGGTGGATACATAAATGCTGGATATAAGGTGTAAATGCAAGTTTCCGACAAGAAAGATCAAGCTAAGTTGATATGCATCAAGAAACCTTCAGCGCACGGATTGTATACCCTACAAAAAACAGGTCTAATGAATCCCGGAGATTGTTGACATTGATGTTCGTTACCTCCTCTAGTCGACAATTTCCATCAACGCTCTACATACCCTAAAGCACTTGACCCTCCCTATTTGGAGGGTCTCCTTTTTTGCCTCAAATGCAGCGTAACACTTCATTTTACACATACAAAAAAGCCGCCACCCCAAGGCGCGACGGCTTTGCTACGTTAAGTGGATTAATACACTACTAGAGCGCAGGTTTCAATGCTAATGAATTACTTGCGCGGCTAGGTAATACGCCCGTTAAACGCCAACTATTATCCACGGGGGTTAAATCCACATACCATTTGCCTTCAGCTAGGGGTTGTAATTGCCCTTGCCAAATACCCGCACCCATTTTCTGTAACGTCAAAGTTTGGTCATGATCTGCGAGAGTGGCGTGGTAAAGGTTTAACGTCAGTTGTTGCTGATTTTCCACCTGCACATTATTCATGACTAAACGAATCGCTGTGCCATTCAAGGCTAAATCACCTGCAAGATTTAAATCTGCCGCACGTTGCCCACGTTCTAACGAACGGTTAATGGCTTTACCTTCCTTATAATAATCGTCAACAACCAAACCATCGCGCCCAGAAGCAGCCAAGGAATAGGTATATAACCCCGCGACTACCGCCGTTGCTGGCAGTGAAATTAATGCCCACGGCCAGAATTGCTGATACCAAGGCTTTACATCTTCAACACGCATTGCTTTAACTCCTGCCATTATTTTTCAGGGCCTAAGAAACGGGCTTTTTGGGTTTCCGCTAACTCAGGTTTATCTTTCGCTTGAATATGGAACATAACTTCCTGACTACGCGCTTGCATTTTGTCGGGGTTCGCTCGTATTTTTACTGGAACTTCAGCCACACGCCCTGCGGCAACTTGCACATTTTCCGCACCATTAATTACCATACCCTCAATGCCTGAAACTGTTACCGCATATTCATGGTTTTTCTCATCCATATTAATTACTTTCAGGGTGTAAATATTTTCGATATTACCGTCCCCCGTATCGCGGAACAGCGCATTGCGGTCGCGGATAATATCCATTTCTAATGGCATACGTTGCAACACGGAATACAATAACGCGAAGGTAATGCAGGTGAGTAATGCCGCGTAAATGGCTGTCCGTACCCGTAGAATGTGCGTTACCCCGCCATTTAATGCATGTTCGGTGGTGTAACGGACTAAACCGCGTTCATACCCCATTTTATCCATAATGCTGTCGCAGGCATCAATACACGCCGCACAACCGATACATTGGTATTGCAAACCATCGCGGATGTCGATTCCTGTGGGGCAGGCTTGCACACACAACGTGCAATCGACGCAATCGCCTTTATCCGTGGGTTTTGCCACGCCGCGTTTACGTGTGCCACGCGGTTCGCCCCGCGCTTCGTCGTAAGAGATAATCATGGTATCTTTATCAAACATCGCGCTTTGGAAACGTGCATACGGGCACATGTACAAGCAGATTTGTTCGCGTAAGAACCCAGCATTACCGTAAGTCGCAAAACCGTAAAAAACTACCCAGAATAATGCCCAACCATTCAATGTGCCGCTAATGGTGTCATGCCACAGGGATTCCATTGGCACGAAATAGCCTACAAACGTGAAACCTGTCAGCAATGAAAAGGCTAACCATAAAGTGTGCTTCGTAAGCTTTTTCGTTATTTTATTTTTATCCCACGCCGCATTGTCTAACTTAATTTGTTGAGGGCGATCCCCTTCTACCCATTGCTCAATCCAGATAAAGACTTCGCTCCATACCGTTTGTGGGCAAGCATAACCGCACCAAACCCTTCCAGCTAACGCCGTTACAAAGAATAAACTCAAAGCAGCAATAATGAGCAATACCGCCAAATAAAAGAAATCCTGCGGCCAAAAGGTCATGCCTAGGATATGGAATTTACGCGCTGGTAAATCAAATAATACGATCTGCTGTTGATTCCATTTAATCCACGGCAGGATGTAATACAAACCCAACAGTAACCATACCGCCCATTTGCGTAAACTGGTAAATAATCCTTTGGTCTTGCGCGGATAAATTTTCTTAGGTTTTTGGTATAAACCGCCATCCGACGCATTACTGGCAGATGTTTTGTCAGGACGCTCAGCCATCTTGATACCCTTCAAGCAAAACAAACAAGGCTTAAAGCTAACACGCAAGTTTCCCAATTACCTTGATAAAAAGCGGATTAGAAAACAGTTTTCTTGCCGCGTAATCCCTTTTTCTGCCTTGCGATAAAAAAACAGGTCGCCTTGTGACGACCTGTTGATTATTAAACCACGACAAATCAGGTTTATTTGTGAGACAAGCTGTAAACGTATGCCGCTAACAGATGCACTTTGTCTTCACCGAGGAAGTCAGCGTGGGCTGGCATTTTACCGCTACGCCCTTTGGCAATACTTTCTTTGATGGTGTCAAGCGATGAGCCATACAACCATGTATTGTCAGTCAGGTTTGGCGCACCCATTGCTTGATTGCCTTTTGCATCCATCCCGTGGCAGGCAATGCAATCTAAGGTTGGGTACATGGCTTTGCCTAACTCTGCTTTCGCTTTGTCTACCCCTTCAGTACGACCACTCAAACTCGCAATGTAATTGGCTACTTTGTCGAGGTCTTCAGGGCTTAATGCAGGGTGTGGCGGCATCATGCCTTGACGACCCATCATGACTGTTTGTTTGATTTGTTCCGGTGCGCCACCGTATAACCAATCATTGTCAGCCAAATTCGGGAAGCCTTTTGCCCCACCCGCATCAGAGCCGTGGCATTGAGCGCAGTAACTTAAGAACATACGACGACCCATACCGAGTGCATCCGCGTCTTTTGCCACTTGATCAATCGGCATCGCTGCGTACTTTTTGAAGATAGGGTCATACGTTTGCGCCGCTTGCTTCATTTCCTCATCGTATTGGCTGCCGTGTGATGCCCAACCTAATGTGCCTTTGAATGCACCTAAACCGGGGAACAGCACCAGATAAGTCAAACCGAATACCAGCGTAATGTAGAACAACCATAGCCACCAACGCGGTAGTGGGTTGTTGTACTCTTCGAGGTCGTCCCAACGGTGTCCTGTTACGTCACCGTTTGCGACTTCACCCGGCTGTTTCTTGGATGTCCAACGCACCAGCCAGTAACAGGCAAAAATATTGCCCAATGTGATCAGGATAATCCAACCACTCCAGAAACCACTCATTTGTCTACCTCCTTCATGGACGCTTGGTGTACCTGCTCTTCTTCTGCGTCGAAGATGGAATTAGCGGCATCCGAAAAACGCTTATCACGTTTGCGGCTGTACGCCCAAACCACTACGGCAATGAAGGCGATAAATACCATCAGCGTCGTAATACCACGGAAATCGTTGTAGTCCATGACTTACACCTTCATTTAGCGTTGCGTCTTGACCGCAGTACCCAAGTTTTGCAGATAGGCAATCAGGGCATCCAATTCAGTTTTACCCTTCACCTCATCCGCCCCCTTAGCGATTTCCTCATCTGTATACGGAACGCCCAGTGTTTTCATGGCTTTCATCTTGGTCGCTGTATCCGCACCATCGAGGGTGTTTGCAGCCAACCAAGGGAAACCCGGCATATTGGACTCAGGCACAACATCACGCGGATTTTTCAAGTGAACGCGGTGCCAATCATCACTGTAACGCCCACCCACACGCGCCAAATCAGGGCCAGTACGTTTAGAACCCCATTGGAACGGATGGTCATAGACAAATTCGCCAGCAACAGAATAGTGCCCATAACGCTCAGTTTCAGCACGGAACGGGCGAATCATTTGTGAATGGCAGTTATAGCACCCCTCACGAATGTAAATATCGCGCCCTTCCAACTGTAAAGCGGTATAAGGCTTCAAACCAGCAACAGGTTCAGTGGTATCTTTGAGGAAGAACAACGGAACAATTTCCGCTAATCCACCAAAGCTCACCACAATCAGGATTAAAATGGCCATTAGGCCTACGTTTTTCTCAACGACTGCGTGACCGCTACTCATGGCTATTCTCCTTAGTGAGCCGGGGCAGGAATGGCTTCTTCGGCAGGTTTCGCACCAGCAACGGTTTTCAGTACGTTGTAGAGCATGATGAACATACCCGCCAAGACCAAAACCCCACCGATAAAGCGCACGAAGTAGAACGGGTAAACCATTTCCAATGACTCAACAAAGCTGTAAGTCAACGTACCGTCTGGGTTCACCGCACGCCACATCAAACCTTCCATCACCCCTGCAATCCACAAAGAAGCGATGTAAAGCACAATACCAATGGTCGCAATCCAGAAATGGATTTCGATCAGCTTGGTGCTATACATTTGCTCACGACCAAACAGTTTAGGAATCAAAGCGTAAATAGAACCAATAGATACCAACGCAACCCAACCCAACGCGCCAGAATGAACGTGACCCACCGTCCAGTCAGTAAAGTGAGACAATTCGTTAACGGTTTTAATCGACATCATTGGACCTTCAAAGGTAGACATACCGTAGAACGATAATGAAACAATCAAAAAGCGTAAGATAGGGTCAGTGCGCAATTTATGCCATGCGCCCGACAGTGTCATGATACCGTTGATCATCCCACCCCAAGACGGAGCTAACAGGATCAAAGAAAACACCATCCCCAGCGATTGCGTCCAATCTGGTAACGCGGTGTAGTGTAAATGGTGCGGCCCCGCCCACATATAAGTGGAAATCAACGCCCAGAAATGCACCACTGACAAACGATACGAATACACCGGGCGACCTGCTTGCTTAGGCACGAAGTAATACATCATCCCCAAGAAGCCTGCCGTCAGGAAGAAACCAACCGCATTATGCCCGTACCACCATTGCACCATTGCATCAATCGCCCCCGGATAAGCCGAGTAAGATTTAGTCAGAGTAATCGGCAAAGCCGCACTATTCACCAAATGCAACAACGCAATAGTCAGGATGAACGCACCATAGAACCAGTTCGCCACATAGATATGCGGTGTTTTACGTTTCATGATTGTGCCGAAGAACAGCACCGCATACGCAACCCACACAACCGTAATCAGAATATCAATCGGCCATTCCAGTTCAGCGTATTCTTTCCCAGAAGTAAAACCCAAAGGCAAGGTGACTGCTGCCAGCAAAATAATTAACTGCCAACCCCAGAAAACCAATGCAGCCAATTTATCTGACAACAAACGGGTGTGACAGGTACGTTGAACCACATACAAGGAAGTTGCGAATAAAGCCGAGCCACCAAAGGCAAAGATAACTGCATTAGTATGCAGAGGACGTAAACGACTGTACGTTAACCACGGAATGTCAAAATTCAATTGTGGCCAACGTAACTGTGCGGCAATTAACACGCCTACCAACATGCCGACGATCCCCCAGATCACCGTCATGATGGCAAACTGCCGCACGACCTTGTAATTGTAGGTCTGCTGGTTCTCCATAAGTCCCTCCGAAAGAGTTGAACACCTCACCTCAGAGTAATGTCATGTCACACGAACAACTGTGTGAAATCACACACCCCGGTAAGCGAAGCATCCTCTACCAAAGGGCTGTTATGCTTGACTAAAATCAATATTGGCTGTGGCAAATTAGAGACAATCAAGCAAAGAATGAATTTCATGACTTAGATCAAATGTCCCTGATTTACCATCTAACAAAAATGACTCAACTCCTTGTATCTATGTCGAAATAAACCGCAGCAGACAAAGCATGTTGCACAAAATCAACCCGAATGGTGCTATTCACAGGGCTTTGGCGCACTCCACCATCTGCCCATGCTAGGTGTGGTAATACTGCCTGATCACGCGCTTGCACGGTTAAACTATCCAAGAAAGTAAACCCACGTAAACACGCCTCACGGTATTGCAGATAACGTACTGAAGCATCCTGTTGCGCCGCAATTGGCAACACTGCCGCCACCGCTTCTAAATACACCGCGCTCATGTAATCCGCACGCCCATCGCTTTGCTGCCATGTGGTAAAACCGCCGTCCGCTTTAGACTGGAATTGCCCAATCCAATCCGCCATAACAAAACATTGTTCCGCCAATGCCTCACGTTGAGTAAAGTGCCACCACGCACACCACGCTTGCGTTAACCAACTGACCGGATCAGCCCGACGCTTATAGTTAAAACGCTGCCAGTAATAGCGCAATGCAAGGTTTGCCCGCGCATAATCGCACTTCGTCAACCCTTTAGCACACGCACTCGCCAACGCCAACAACACTTGCCCCGGTACATAATCTTGGTTGGCTTCTTCGGGGTAAGATTTATCGGGGAAAACATAACACTGAATTCGCCCATGCGTGCCGATTGCCGTCCACAACGTTGCGGCTAATTCCGTCACTAACACCGCATCTTCCACAGATATACTTTCCTGTGCACACAATGCCAGCAACAACAATGCCGCACCCGCCAACGTATCGTACTTATGTTCCGCCGGATTGCTGGTTTCTGCCAACCAACAACGCTCTCCATCACGTTGCACAAAGCCGCGTAAATGGCGTAAGAGACCCTCGACACTCTCAGCATTAACACTGCTCAAACCGCGTTGCTGGGCGCGAGCTAATACCCATGCTGCATGGGCTGTTCGCACATTGTCTTGCACACCCATTAGCTGATTAGCAAACGGTAAATAATAGAAATACAACGTGCCATCATCCAATTGCTGCCGCTGGATATACGCCGCCCATTTATCGCGCAACACAGGTAAATGCTGACGTATTCCACCCGCAATCGCCTCTGGTTGGGGAAAACCTTTGGCTAAGTAACGCACTGTTTTACCGTCATCCAGCCAACTGCTGCATTCGTAACGTCGCCATGCATACGGTGCTTGAGTAATGCCTGCTTTTTCCAGCACTTCCGTCACATAGGCTTTTTCATCAAGGTTAAATGTCACGGGTACATCTGGCAGTAAAATACCATCACGTTCCCCCTGATGCGCCATTAGGGCTTGTTCACAGAAACGTACCGGAGTCATGACTTCGTGCGGTTCATACGCCCCCAATTCCAGCGGCGAATGCAATAAAGACACTTTTACCACCATGTCGGGCAGGTTTTCAGCCGTAAGAGGGTTACTGAAACGGTCATCACTTAATACAGCCTCCGCCAGCAGTGCTAAGTCGCGCTCCAAATCACCGACTTGCTTACCCATGCAACCGAGTAATTTACCGTGCAACAACACCGCGACATACAATGAATCCAATTGTGGGCACAAAGTAGTAGGTAAAGGATTTCCTTGCACAGGTTGCTGCGTAATGTGTGCGATCAAGTAATCCCGCGCTCGACGGGTAATTTGTTGGGCTAAAACAGGCGATTCAAACCATGCCAATTGCGTCGGATTTTTTGCCACACCACTGGCTTGCCAAGCGGCATCCGCTTCCACCAACTTAAGCACATCGTGGCGGTATAATGTGTGCGGTTCAAAGGAAACTAACGCCGCATTGTTTTTATACGCAAATTGGAATTGTTGCCCAGCCGTAGCAATCCCCGGCATACGCGGCAAAGCTCCACCCATTTTCTGCGGACGTTCATTGCTGCGCACTACAATACCGTAGCGATCATTATCTAAATCACCGACCTGACAGGCTTCCAATTGCGAAAAAAACGTTACCGCCAGCCCACTGTTTGCCAACACCGCTAAACCTGCTTCGCCTTGGGGTAAACGGCGTGCTACTTGCCAACTGGCTAACACCACATCTTCTGCCGCACTGAAAACACGTTCACTGGGAAAGTGCCAAAAACCATCCCGTGCATGACGAATATACACATTATCGCGGTCACGAACGCTGATAAAACACCCGCCTTGATGGGGGTAAGTTTGATCCAACGCCACAGGCGGACGCAGCAATTTCCCTGTTTGGCAATAATCGGTTAACACTTGCCGCGCTAATGCGGTTGGCGATAAACCTTCGGCGGCTGCGTAATCGTGCCACGGCGTAATCGCTGGAAATTGCTTGGTTGGATTCAATAACGGTTTGTCTTCATTCGGCATCAATGGCACAAGGTCACGATCTACATCGAATAAGGTTTCCATGTGATAACCCTGTTCTTGCATGAGCGCGAAACCGCCGTACCAATCAAACCGGACAAGACAGATTCCCCCTTCCACCCGAAAACCTTCTGCCTCAAGCACATCGCGGCACTTTTGCATGGAAATCCCTGAACTGACGGAATCATCCAGCAAAATAACAGGTTCGTTTTTATTCAATCGCCCTTCAATTAATTTGAGTGAACCGTGCGCCTTACGCTCTTTGCGCACCAACAAACCTTCATAACGCCCATTGGATTGCATGACACATGCTGTCAATAAAGGAATCGCGGTTGTGCCGTAAGTCGCAATTTGCCGCCCTTCAAACTTTTGCAGCAATTCCAATAAGCAAGCCGCTGCGAGTTGTAAACCCTCTGAAGTCAAGGAAACACACAACGAATCCAACATCCAACGCCCTGTTGTACCATCACGGGAAAGGATGGGCTGTGTGTCAGTGCGGTATAAAATGCCATCACGCACAATTAATTGCAGTAAGCGGTTCTTTTTCTCAGACAGGGTAAGCATCGTTTTACACCTTGTTGTTATTGATGTTTAGGTAACAGTAACGGAATACGCACTGAGGTATCCCGCTACTTGCCTTG
>CAZJDN010000019.1:12417-24686 GCA_964544775.1 uncultured Thiothrix sp. | reverse complement strand
TCCCCGGCTGCACAGGCTTTCAAAGCCTATGTAATTGCCGAAGCAACCAGTTACGCCCAAGACTTCCAGCAATTATTGAGTTAGTTTACTGCGGCATACATTCATCATGCTTTTTTGCTCCTGCTTTACGCAATGCGGCAATAATCGCGGGTTTAGCAGGTTTACTTAAAGCGTAATCCAATAAGGTATCGGTTGTGCAGTCCCCCATCATTTGATCGATTTGAACCCGCGCCCCGTGTTTGAGTAAAATGGTTAAGGCTTCCAAATTATTGCTATTAATCGCACTGACAATGGGTAATTCACGAAAGTCGTATAATTCCCCCGTATTATCTGCCTCACCACCGTGCGCTAAAACGTAATCTAATAATTTAGGTTTATCTAATAAAGTGGTAATAGGGCTAAAACCGCCATTAAACGTACCGTTTGGATTCATGCCCAAACCGATAAAGAATTTAATCAAAGATTCCTGCCCATTGCTAATTGCAACGAATAAGGCTTTCCCATCATTGCCTTGCATACCTTCGTAATCCAAATCTGCGCCAGCGGCTAATAACTGCTGCACCCGTGTGAGCTTACCTTTGCCCACTGCACCCAACATTTCCGCGCCTAATGCATCGGGAATCAAGGTTAAATCACTGTCATTTAACGCGGATTTTGGTGACAAACACTGGATTAACGTTTCAGCTCTGGCACGGGTTTCGGCTTGAGCAACATTTTCGCGCACGCCTTCGCACCATTTTTTTTGCCCTGCCTCGTCATCGCTCCAACGCAAACCCGATACCTCGCAACGGGCAGCTTGAGCCGTTTGGTATTGGCTGGTGGCTTTGACGGCGTAAGCATCGCAAAACGCGGGGGTTGCATCGTAAATACTGGCAAACGCGGCAGGAGCACTCAGCAATACTGCACTAGCGAAAAAATAGTTGGCTAACATTTATCAATCCTTTGCAATGGTTCATACCTTTTTATAGCCTATGCAGGCTTTTACGTAAGACATCAAAATACAAGAAGAGTTTATGGCTAATTTTAATACACACATCACCGTTGCCGCCGCTGGGGCAGGTTTACTTTCGGTACTTTGCTTACAGGTTGGTTTAGTTGCCCCGCGTGACGCGCTCATTCTTGCGTTAATGGGTACAATTGGTGGCATCTTGCCCGATGTTGATTTGGAACACGCTTACCCCAGCCGCATTATGTTTTCCCTGTTTGGGATTATTGCGTCATTTTTAGTGATATTTTCGCTGGAAAAAATCTATTCCATCGTCGAATTATGGATCATCGGCTTAACGGTATTCGCGGGTATTCGTTGGCCGATTTGCATTATTTTCAATCAATATACGCATCACCGTGGGTCGATTCACTCGCTGGTTGCCGCACTTTTATTTGCCTGCTTCGCCGTTATTTTCAGCTATCACATTATGGGTAAAAACCCGTTTACTTCATGGCTGAATGGCTTGTTCATCTTCCTTGGTTTTGTCTTGCATTTGGTACTGGATGAATTGTATAGCGTTGATTTTATGAATAGTAAGATCAAACGTTCATTCGGTACGGCATTGAAAATTTTGGATACGAGTAAATACGAAAAAGCGACTGCCCTTGTCTGTTTGACCATTGTCGTGTGGGCAGCAACGCCAGAATCGAAGGTATTTTGGAATACATTATTCAGCCCCGAAACGTATCACATCATCGGGGCTAGAATGTTCCCGCACTAAAATTACTGGCGTAATTTAGCAAATGCGGCGGCGAGCGCGTCACCCATTGCAGAATTCGCCGCTGCGGTTTCTTTTGCCGACTTTTTCCGTGCAAACTTATCCGCAGGCTTGGCGGAATCGGGATTAGCGGCGAGCGGTTTACGCACTTCCGGCTTAGTCGGTTTAGGGGCAGCAGGTGCTTTTTGCCCTGCATCGTCCAAACGCATGGTCAAGGAAATGCGTTTGCGTTGCACATCCACTTCTTCCACCCGAACTTTGACCACATCTCCCGTGCGTACTACTTCACGCGGGTCTTTGATGAATTTATTGGTCAGTTGCGAAATGTGTACTAATCCATCTTGGTGCACACCAATATCGACAAACGCCCCAAAGTTCGCCACGTTTGTCACCACGCCTTCGAGAATCATGCCTGCTTGCAAGTCAGCGAGTTCATTCACGCCATCACGGAAGGTTGCCGTAACAAACGCAGGACGCGGGTCACGCCCCGGTTTTTCCAGTTCCGCCAAAATATCGCGGATGGTCGGGACACCAAATTGCGCAGTAACGTAATCTGCGGGCTTCAGTTTGCTAATGAATTCGGCATTGCCAATCAATTCGGGCAGCGGTTGACGGTTAACAGCGGCAATTTGTTCCACCAAAGTATATGCTTCGGGATGCACCGCCGATGCGTCCAAGGGGTGTTCGCCGTCACGAATGCGCAAAAAACCCGCCGCTTGTTCAAAGGTTTTCGCCCCCAAACGGGAAACTTTTTTCAATTGATTACGGTTGAGAAATGCACCATTGTCATTGCGAAACGCTACAATGTTTTCCGCAATACCTTGATTTAAGCCGGAAACCCGCGCAAGTAATGCAGCAGAAGCCATATTGACATCCACGCCCACGGCATTCACGCAATCTTCCACCACTGAATCCAAGCCACGGGCTAATTCGGGTTGGTTAACATCGTGTTGGTATTGACCCACACCGATGGATTTGGGGTCGATTTTCACCAGTTCTGCCAGCGGGTCTTGCAAACGCCGCGCAATCGACACCGCCCCACGGATAGATACGTCCAGTAACGGGAATTCTTTCGCTGCCAATTCCGAGGCGGAATAAACCGACGCACCCGCTTCCGATACCATGATTTTGGCAAGTTTCAATTCGGGGTGTTGCTTAATCAAGTCGGCGGCTAATTGGTCGGTTTCACGCGAAGCCGTACCATTACCAATGCTAATTAATTCGACGCGGTGTTTTGCACACAAATCAGCCAAAACAGCGATGGATTGCTGCCACTGGTTTTTAGGTACGTGCGGGTAAATGGTCGCAAAATCCAACAATTTTCCGGTTGCATCCACCACGGCAACTTTTACCCCAGTGCGCAAACCAGGGTCTAAACCCAAGGTAGGACGCGCCCCCGCAGGTGCGGCTAACAACAAATCTTTTAAGTTGGCGGCAAAAACACGAATCGCTTCGGCTTCCGCTTGTTCACGTAACCGCAAATTGAGGTCGATGCTCAAACGGCTGTGTAATTTTACTTTCCACGTCCAACGCACGGTTTCAAGCAACCAACGATCCGCCGCTCGACCTTGATCGCGAATAGTAAACGCCGCTGCTATTTTGTCCTCACACGGATGACTCGCCCCCTCAACAACGGGCACATCTAACTTAAGATCAAGGATGCCTTCGTTACGCCCCCGAAACAATGCCAACGCACGGTGAGAGGGAATCTTGTGCAAGGCTTCACTGTAAGCAAAGTAATCGCTGAACTTCTGCCCTTCTTGCGCTTTACCTTCAATCAGGTTGGATTCGAGCACCGCTTGATCCCACAAGTATTCGCGCAAACTGCCGGAAAGCTCAGCGTTTTCGGCGAAATCTTCCATCAAAATTTGCCGCGCACCGTCCAATACCGCTTTTACGTCTGCAAACTCCAGCGCAGGGTTCAGGTAATTCGCAGCTTCGGCTTCTGGGAACAGATTGGGATTAGCTAACAGTGCTTCCGCTAAGGGTTGAATCCCTGCTTCCCTCGCAATCATCGCTTTGGTACGGCGTTTAGGCTTGTACGGCAAGTAAATGTCTTCGAGTTCAGTACGGGTTACTGCATTGAGAACCTGTTGCTCAAGCTCTGGGCTAAGTTTGCCCTGTTCGCGGATGGAATTCAGCACCGTTTCACGGCGTTTTTCTAATTCGCGCAAACTCGCCAAACGGGTTTCGAGGTAACGCAATTGGGTATCATCCAAACCGCCTGTTTTCTCTTTGCGGTAACGGGCAATGAAAGGTACGGTAGCCCCTTCGTCTAATAAGGCTACCGTCGCACTTACTTGTTTTTCGTTAACGGACAGTTCGGTGGCAATACGTGCCAAGATTGTTTGCATACAAAACTCATTGTTGTGATCAATGGGGCGCAATAATAAGCAAAAGTAACGCAAAGTGAAAACGAAAACCTCTGAGCTGCCTACGCAAGACCCAGAGGTTTCGTCAGATTGAACACGTTTAGTAACGGGAACTACGCGGTTGCATCGAGGATACGATCTAAACGATTTCGCGCATACATGTAGTACATCAACGGAATGAGCACTAACGTTAACAGCGTTGAAACCAATATACCGAAGATCAACGATACGGCTAATCCGCCAAAGATCGGGTCATCAATAATAAAGAACGCCCCTACCATTGCTGCCAATGCGGTCAATGCAATGGGTTTTGCCCGCACAGCACTGGAATTAATCACCGCTTCTTTCAACGGCATACCCGCACGCACTTGTTCATTAATAAAATCCACCAACAAGATCGAGTTACGCACGATAATTCCGGCTAAAGCAATCATGCCAATCATGGAAGTTGCGGTAAATTGCGCCCCCAACAAAGCATGACCCGGCATAACCCCTATAATGGTAAGGGGAATTGGCGACATTATCACCAGCGGAACTATATACGACCTGAACTGCGCGACGATAAGTAAGAAAATAAGGATCATCCCTACCCCGTAAGCAATCCCCATATCGCGGAACGTTTCATAGGTTACTTGCCATTCACCATCCCACTTCATGCCGTATAGGTAGGGGTCATCCGGTTGTGCGGTGAAATACTGTTTAATTTCATTGCCATATACCGATAATTGCTTAATGCTAGAGAAAATGCTAAACATGCCGTACAAGGGGCTATCCGTACTGCCTGCCATATCCCCCATAACATACACCACGGGCAGTAAATCTTTGTGGTAAATGGAATGTTCGCGGGTAGTTTCATCCACGCTGACCAATTCAGACATGGGCACTAAATCGCCGGATTGACTGCGTACCCGCAAAGCCAGCACGGAAGCCATTTTGTCTTTGAGCGCAACGGGGAATTCCAAACGAATCGGCACGGCGTATTTGATCCCCTTACCGTGCAGGAATACCACGTCTTCCCCGCCCAACGCAGTATCAATCGCCGAAGCAATGGTGTCTTGTGAAACCCCCAGCAGTGCCGCTTTATGCCGATCTACTTGCACAACTAGCCGTTTTTGTGCCGCCTCCACGCTATCGTCAATGTCGACAATATCATCCGTTTTTTCAAACACATCTCGAATGTCTTTGGCAACCTTGATTTGCCCCGCGTAATCCAGCCCGTACACTTCCGCCACGATGGGCGACATTACTGGCGGACCCGGTGGCACTTCCACCACTTTGACACTACCGTGGTATTTAGCGGCGATTTTCTGCAATTCGGGACGTACTGATAACGCAATGGGGTGACTTTGGCGATCACGGCTATGCGCATCGGTCAGGTTGACTTGAATATCCCCAACATTTGCCCCATCCCGCAGGTAATATTGCCGTACCAAGCCATTGAAGTTGATCGGGGCGGCTGTTCCGGCGTAAATCTGGTAGTCCGTAACCTCATTCACTTTTCCCAGATACGCCGACATTTCATTCAATACCCGTGAAGTTTGTTCCAGTGACGTACCTTCTGGCATATCCAATACCACTTGGAACTCGGATTTATTATCAAACGGCAGCATTTTCAACACCACCAATTTGAATACCGCCAAGGAGGCTGAGAGGAAAATCAGCAAAGTAATAATCGCAAACAAACCCATTCGCCGTCTGCCACCGCGTTGATCATCCAAAAACGGCGACATAATGCGTTTAAATAAGCCGTGTAACTTGCCTTCCTCAGCGTGGGAATGGCTGAAATCCACTTTACCGAGAATTTTGCCCGTCATCCACGGCGTTACCACGTAAGCAACCGCTAAGGAAATCAGCATCCCCATACTGGCATTAATGGGAATTGGCGACATATACGGTCCCATTAAGCCCGATACAAACGCCATCGGTAACAATGCCGCAATCACGGTAAAGGTTGCCAAAATTGTCGGGCCGCCGACTTCATCCACCGCTAACGGAATGACTTCCAGTAACTTTTTCCCACCTTGTTGCATGTGCCGATGGATATTTTCTACCACCACAATGGCATCATCAACCAAGATACCAATCGAGAAAATCAGCGCGAATAACGATACTCGATTCAAGGTAAAGCCATACGCCCACGAAGCAAACAGCGTTACTGCCAACGTAATGACAACCGCCGCCCCAACAATCAAGGCTTCACGCCACCCCAAAACCAACCAGATCAGGATTGCTACCGCAATGGTTTCAATAATCAGTTTATGAATCAGTTTTTCGGATTTCGCTTGCGCGGTTTCACCATAGTTACGGGTAACGGTAACATTCACCCCTTCTGGTACAAACGTGCCGCGTAATTTTTCAAACCGATCAATCACATTATTGGCAATATCAACCGCATTAGTCCCCGGTTGTTTGGCTACCGCAATCGTAACCGCAGGAGCAGAAACACCCGCCGTTAAGTCTTTATGCTGAGCGGCTGCCCCCGTACCAAATGTGACGTAGGCTTCGGGCGAATCCGCTGTGCGTTGGACATCTGCCACATCACTTAAATAGACAGGTTTACCGTCAAATACGCCTACCATTAAATCGCCGACTTCGGACGCATCCATGAGGAAAGTACCCGCTTGTACTTGAATTTCCTCATTATTATTCACCAACGAAACCGCATCACGCGCCGAATTGCTAGCTTGCAACGCATTGCGCAAATCCGCAATAGCAATGCCGTGCCCAGCCAGTTTTTGCGCATCCAATACGACGTGTACCACCTGTTTAGGTCCACCGATGGTATAAATATCCCGCGAACCGGGGACACGCTTCAACTCTGATTCAATCGCATGTGCGACCTGATTAAGTTCAAACGCCCCCCGTTTTGGGTCTTGCGTCCACAAGGTCAAGGCAACAATGGGTACATCGTCGATACCTTTGGGTTTAACCAGCGGTGTCCCTACCCCCAGATTCTTTGGCAACCAATCTTGGTTAGAAGAAATTTTGTTATACAAACGCACCAGCGCGGCAGTACGGTCTTCCCCCACCTTGTATTGCACGGTTAATACCGCCATACCGGGTAAGGAAGTGGAATAAACGTGTTCCAAGCCCTCAATTTCGGATAAAACCTGTTCAGCAGGCGTGCTAACAAGGCTTTCTACCTGTTCGGCACTTGCCCCCGGAAATGGCACGAACACATTGGCGAACGTCACGTTAATTTGTGGGTCTTCTTCACGCGGGGTAATCATGACCGCGAATAAACCAAACAGTAGCCCCACAATAGCTAATAGCGGAGTAATTTCCGTGGTGAGAAATTTCTTTGCTATCGCCCCTGAAACACCCAATTTCGACTCACTCATGTTTCACCTCCGCCGCTTGTTTGAGCGAAATCGCTGCTTGCACGGGGTCGACAGCAATGGCTTCGCCTGCGTCCAAACCTGCTAATACGCTGACATGGGTTTCGTCCAATTTTTTACCTAACCGGATTTGGCGCAAGGAAGGCTTACCCTCTTTATCAACCACGTACACGCCGATAACTTCGCTGCGTACTACTACGGCAGATTCCGGCACGCTGACAACATCGGCTTGCGTTCCAACCACAAACGCTACTTTTACAAACATACCGGGAAACAGGTTTTTTACCCCTTCTGCTAAATCAATTCGCACTTTAAAGGCATTGGTTTTGGGGTCAGCGTAGGGGAAAAAGGTCATCTCTTTAACAGCTAACGGTTTGTTTACGCCATCTTGGTAGACAAAGGCTTGTTTTTCTTTACGCACTTGCGCAATTAAACGCTGCGGGACTTCCACCGTTACACGCAATTGATCTAGCGATACACCGCTCATAATGGGCGTACCGGGGCTAACTGCTTCGCCCAATTCCACATGGCGTTTGGTAACAATGCCACCATAAGGTGCTACCACGCTGGTATACCCCAATTGTTCACCCGCTTGGGTTGCCTGTGCATTGGCAGCCTCAATACGTGCTTCAACGGCTTTGACTCGCGCTTGTGCCGTTTTTAAATTTGCTTCTGCATTGTCGTAATCCGCTTTGGGAATCAATCGCCGTGCGTAAATATCGCTAATACGTTGGAAATTGGCTTGCGCTTCCACTAAGCCTGCTTGCGCTTCGGCAAGACTGGCTTTGGCTTCACTTTGCGATGCTTGCGCTTGTTGCACACCCGCTTGCTGATTTTTTGACTTAATCCGTGCAATGACTTTGCCTTGCTCGACATAATCATCCACATCGTAATAGAGTTTTTCGATGACACCGTTGGTTTGCGCGGAAACGGTACTTTGATTCACCGCTTCCACATGCCCATCCAAATACTGTAAATCCGGTGAACCAACCGCACTGGCTTGCACCGTTGGCAACGTTGACGCTGGCGGTGCGGACGTTGCTGCTTGCGTCTGGTCAGCGTTATTACAAGCAGCAGCTAGTGCAGACAATCCGACGACCAGTACCCACTGTTTCAATGCTTTCATGGCATACTTACCTTATAACGTAATGAGTTTCCTATCATGCTACCAAAGTATATTATTAAATACTAATATACATGCTCGTAATAACAAAATAAGGTGACAGATCAATGAAAAAAGTGATTTATATGCCAGTATTGCTGGCTTGCGCATTGTGTTTCGTCAATTCAGCAAACGCAGAAATGTATAAATGGACGGATAAGAACGGCGAAACACACTATACCGAAACCCCGCCACCTGCTGATGCGAAAGGCAAAGATATTGAGCCTGAGATTAAATTATCAACGGGAAACTTAGGCAATAAGACCGATTTCGGCACAACGGGGGATAAAAAAACCAAAAACAGTACCGAAACCGATGCGACCAAACAAGCTGATCAAGAAGCGGCGAAGAAAAGCGAAACGCAACACCGCGATTTCTGCGCTCAACAAAAATCTGCGTTACAACAAATGACCACCAATTCCCTCGTGAAATTAAAAGATGCCCAAGGTGAACGCTTACTTACTGCGGTAGAAAAAGAACAAAAGATCAAAGAAACCCAGCAAAACCTTGCTTCCATGTGCGGTCCACAAATGTTCCGTGACCCGAATGCAGGGAACGATACGGATAAACAAGAACAAACCACACCGCCAACACCGAGTAACAATACGGATACGAGCAATCGCAGCGAAGATACGTCAAAACAATAACTTAAAATCGCATAGTGTGCAGCGTTCCTCTCAGCGTGGAGGGGAACGTGCTCAATCCGATAAAAGGTAGGGGCGAGCATGAACCTTTTTATGATAATATTTTTTGAGCAAAAAAATACCTAAAAAATCCAATGCAAAGCGCATTCCGTGCGAGGGGACAGTAAGCAATGCAGGTTGTTTCAACGCTATACACAACAGCCAACGGCTGGCAGAAACCCTTACCGAATTTAGATTCACCCAGAACATTAGTGCTCGTATTTGGTGATCCTGATGCCGCAAGTTATAAAACCGCCTTTCAGGAATTACAAATTAAATACCCAACCTCCATTATTGCGGGGTGTTCTTCCATTGCGGCTATTCTCGGCGCGCAATTAATTGAAACAGGTTTAGTGGTTAGTATTATTCACTTTCATTCGGCACGTTTGGCCATTGTCAATACAGAATTGAGTAGCCCTGAAGATTCTAAACGCGCGGGGGAATACGTTGCCCAACACCTAGATGCCCCCGACTTAAAAGGGGTTTTGTTGCTCACCGATGGGATGCATGTACTTGGTTCAGACCTGATTCGCGGTTTGGCAGAACAGATTGATCAAAACAAAGTCAGCTTGATTGGCGGGTTGGCGAGTGACCGCTTTCAATTCAAAGATACGTGGGTTCTCAAACACGGTATACCTTGCTTGCAACAAGTGTGCGGCATCGGTTTCTACGGCGAAAACATTGTCTTTTCTACCCGTTCACGCGACGGCTTTAAAGCATTTGGCCCTGAACGTTTAATTACACATGCCGAAAAGCGTACCTTGTATGAAATTGACCACCGCCCTGCCCTTGAGTTATACAAAGAATACCTTGGTAATCATGCGCAAGTCTTAGATCATTCAACCCTCAATTACCCACTCGCTATTTGGAACAACGACAAACAACATTATGCGGTGCGTGTCCCCATTGCGACCGATGAAAGTAAACAAAGCCTGCAATTCGTCGCCGACATTAATACGGGTAACAAAATGCAATTAATGTATGGCAACACCGACAACCTTGTGGATGGGGCGGAAGATGCGGCACGTACTTTAGCCGCAACCCTACCCGATGCCAGCCCCGTGTTAGCCCTAACCTTGAGTTGCACCGCGCGTAAATTGATTATGGGCGAAGATGCCAACCAAGAATTAGACAGCGTATTAGAAAATCTGCCCGCAGGCAGTCAACAAATTGGCTTTTATTCTTACGGTGAATTATCGCCGAAAGAAGAAGGCGGCGGCTGCGGACACCACAATGCCACCATGACATTATCGGTGCTGTATGAAAGAAATTAATTTGCAACGCCGCTTACAAAAGCAATTAAAACGCAGCGGCTTAGTAGAAACGGCTGTCCCCACGGAACTGGAGAAATGGCAGGAATTCCTGCATTTAGTTGACAGTTCCTACAGCAGCAATAGCGATGCTCAGTATTTGCTGGAACGCTCGTTGGAAGTTTCCTCGCAGGAAATGCGTAAACTCTACGATGACCTGAAATCAGAAACCGAACAACGTATCGATGCGTTACACAAATCCGAGCAAAAAACCCGATTCATGGCAAACATGAGTCATGAGTTACGCACCCCGATTCACGGCATTCTCGGCTCGCTAGAAATCGTTAAAGGCACGCAATTGGACGAACGGCAAAAACTGTTCGTCGATACCGCGTATGCCTCGTGCGAAGTCATGCTTGATATTATCAATAACATCCTCGACTTCTCGAAACTGAAAGCAGGCGGCATTGAACTGGAACTGATTGAGTTTTCCCCGCGTGAATTGGTGGAAAGCATCAGCAGCATCATGGCAACAATGGCGCAAGAGAAAAACCTTGAGGTGGAATGTTTCATTCCAGACGATATTCCCGCCCGTATTAAAGGCGACCCCAGTCGCTTGCGACAAATGCTGATGAACCTCATCGGCAATGCGATTAAGTTTACCGAACAAGGCGAAGTATTCACCAAACTCGCAGTACGCGAAAGCAGCGGTGAACAAATTACCTTGCGTTTTGAAGTGCGTGATACGGGGATTGGTATCCCCTCCGCCATGCACAAAAGCGTGTTTGAATCCTTTGTGCAAGTGGATGCTTCCATCAATCGCCGTTACGGTGGCACAGGTTTGGGTTTAACTATCGTGCGCGAATTTGCCGAAATGATGGGCGGAACAGTCGGTTTAGACAGCACCCCCAATCAAGGCAGTACGTTTTGGTTTGAAATACCTGCCACGGTGGTTGACTCCGCTGACACTGACAACGACCAGCGACAGCATTTGCAAGGGCGGCGTGTGTTAGTGGTGGATGACAATGAAACCAACCGCCGTATTTTGGAAAGCTACCTGCAAACGTGGGAAGCCAACGCCACCATCGTCAGCAGTGGACCGGAAGCCTTGCGCGTTTTGGATGCCTCCGTGCGTGAACACAAACCGTTTGACGTGCTATTAGTTGACTGGTTTATGCCGCAAATGGACGGCATTGCACTGTCAAAAGCCATTCGTACTGATGCACGGCACAATCACACCCCCATTGTAATGCTGACTTCTTACGGCATTTCACAGGAAAAGCAACAGCAAGCGGGTGTGCAAGCTGCACTGACCAAACCTGTACGTTCGGTGACATTACGTGACGTATTATGCGATACCATTACCCGTTTCGCCCCCGCCCCGCCGACAAAACCCGAACCGGATTACACCGTAGAACTAAAAGCCACGACGCACAAAGCCCCACCTGCGATTTTACTGGCAGAAGATAATCCGGTTAATGCACTCATTGCTGTTACCATGCTGGAAAAAACCGCCGTGCATGTCGATCACGTAACAACGGGCAAACTGGCACTGAAAGCGATTCGTACCCGCCCTTACAACCTTGTATTGATGGATATTAATATGCCCGACATGGACGGTTACACCGCCACCCGTTACATTCGCAAATGGGAAAAAGACGGCATACTTAAACAATACACCCCCGTCATTGCCATGACCGCCAACGCACTCAAAGGCGACCGCGAAAAAAGCCTGCGTGTAGGCATGGATGACTACCT